>JAQBZB010000549.1 GCA_027622275.1 Planctomycetota bacterium
CAAGCCCCCGCACTCCACAAACTTTGGAGTGCGGCGACTCGTCGCCGCTTTCCCATTTTGGCGGTGGCCCTTCCGCGTCTTGGCTTGCAGAGAGACGTGGGGTGTGGCGAGCTATGCGAGCCCCACCACGGTTTTCGGGACTTCTTGGTGCGTCTCGTGCCTCGACGCACCATACTCGTGTGAAACAATGATTCGCCCCGACCTTGCTTTCGGTGGTGGTACAGTTTGGCGGTTCGCATCATAACCCGAAGCGTCAGCGAGGATCGAACGCATTTCCTCGCTGACGCTTCGGGTTACGATGCTCGCGCCAGCGACCCTCAAATTTTCCAAACTGTACCACTTCTTTGCTTTCCCCTGGCTTGAGGGCGACGGGGCGATTGCGTTACCATAACGGACTCATTGGATTTCTTTAGTCCTAAGCCTTCCTCAAGGCGTGTATTCATTTCCACGAGTTTCGGAGCGGAATCATGGCATCTCTAATCGTCGTTGATCAAGGAAAGAAAACGCCGTACGAGTTGAAACCGGGCTCGAATCTAGTCGGTCGGCACCCTGATTGTGCCATCGAAGTTGTGCAGGCCAGTGTCTCGGGAAAGCATGCGGCGATACATGGCGAGAATGGCGAGTTCTTCATTGAAGACATTGGCAGCCGCAACGGGACTTTCGTCAATAAACAACAGATCACGACCCGCACCAAGTTGAATCACAACGACATGGTCCAATTCGGTGATACGGTCTCGAAGTTTGAGCAACCAGAAGCTGCACCCGCCCCCGCGGCGGTTGCAACTCCGTCTCCGGTTGCAATCCGTCTTCCCACAGCACCCGCGCCGATCGCTCCCGTGGAATCAGCGAATACGATTGACGGAGCGATGTTCGGCACCATCTCGCTGGACGAGGATACCGAGGAAGATGCGAACATCGTCGGTCAAATGGCGGGCCAGGGACGCTTCGGCATCCTGGACACCAACCCAGAAGCGAAACTGAAAGCTGTTCTCGAAATCAGCAACAGCCTGGCTGGTGAAGTTGATCTGAACGCCTTGCTGCCGAAGATTCTCGACACACTCTTCAGTATCTTCACGTACGCCGATCGGGGCTGCATCTTGTTGAAGGATGCGAAAGGCGAGATGGTTCCGAAGGCGATGAAGCATCGTCGCGAAGGCGAGGACGCGACCGTGCGACTCAGCCGCACCATCATCAACAAGGTATTGACGGATAAATGCGGTGTGATGTCAGCGGATGCTTCGTTGGACGATGCGTTCAGCGGGAGCCAATCGATCGCCGACTTGAAGATTCGTTCGATGATGTGTGTCCCGCTGCTTGGGCTGGACAGCGTACCGCTCGGCGTACTGAGCATCGATTCGCAGAACCCGCTCGGCCAGTTCGGACAGGAGGACTTGGAAATCCTGATGACGGTCGCCGGCCAAGCGGCGTTGTCCTACGAGAACGCGAGACTGATGCAGTCGTATGCCCAGAAGCTGAAGCAAGACGGCGAGATGGTGATCGCCCAGACCGTGCAGCGGGCTCTATTGCCGACAAAGTTCCCCAAGGTGGAAGGCTACGAGTTCTATGCGTCCTACGATTCGGCTCAAGCCGTTGGCGGCGACTATTTCGATGTCTTTCCGATGCCCGATGGCAAGGTTGTGTTATCGTTCGGCGACGTGGCCGGGAAGGGAGTTCCCGGCGCTTTGATCATGTCCCGCATGTCGAGTTGCGTACAGAGCACCATCCGCCACGTCACGGATCTCGAAGAAGCAATCTGCGCCATCAATGATCACATGTGTGACAGCGCGGTCGAAGGCCGGTTTGTCACCTATATCCTGGCGATCGTCGATCCGGCGACGCACACGTTTAAGCTCTCCAACGCCGGTCACATGTCGCCGATCATCCGTCGCGCGAATGGCTCGGTCGAACAATTTGACGAAGATTTGGTCGGTCCGCCGATCGGGGTCGTCGACGGATATCCGTTCGAATCGGAGACGAAATCGCTGGAGCCTGGCGACTTGGTTGTCTTGTTCACCGACGGAGTTGACGAGGCGATGAACTTCCAGGATGAGTTATACGGCGGCGACCGTTTGCTGGAGTTTGTAAAGAACGGACCGGCCAAGGCGGATGAGCTTGGTAAAGCGCTGCTCGCGGACGTCCGCAGTCACGCGAATGGCCGGCCGCAAAACGACGACATCACGATTATGACGTTCGGCCGTAATCCTAGCTGATCGAGGAACCTGACCGGTACTCGAGTACGACTGCAATCGCCATTCACCGACGGCCTCCAAGAACTCCCAGCAAAAAGTCTTGCCACTCGACCGGCCGACCGCAGTGGTTTCCGTGCCTCGCACCCTGTGCAACTTCGTAATCTGCGCAACCGGTATCGGCAGCCTTGTCGTCATGATGAACGTAAACGACATCACCGATCCATCGCCGGTGTTGGTCCGTTCCGTCTATAGGGATTAGTCTTGCGCCCATAGACCACATGTCCGGCGGACCACTTCGTCGGTCGAGGGATTGACCAAACAATGCCACCGGTCGATCTCGATAACTAGACCCAAAACAAGCGATCATTCGAAGTCTGCTTTAGCCAAAATCGTTGGCGCTGTCCGCGCGCTT
>JAQBZB010000211.1 GCA_027622275.1 Planctomycetota bacterium
AGTTCTTGATAATCACTTTCTAAGACCCGCATGGAACCGAAAGGGCTCAGCGATGAACCGTCTTGTTGCTCGATCAACGACCGTGGCCTTTGTTGCGCTCATGGCAGGCGCGATCGCGGTGTCGGCCTGGGCGGGCGGAAAGTCGAAATCGTGTCATCAGTGTGGCTGTGAGAAACCTGTCAAGCAAGTCTTCCGGCTGGTGAAGATTTGCAAGGAAGTCGACATTCCAAGTTATGTCTACACCAAGGAAGAAGTGTTCTATCCCGACAAGGGGTCCGTTTGTTACACGGGACATCGAAGCGATACGTTCTACAACTTCTGGCGCTCGTGCGATTTCTCGAAGACGGAAGATCCATCCCAGCGGGCCATACAACACCATCTGCCCCAGCTCCATTGCAGCTCATATACGGTTTGCGGATGTACGACGTTGCACGGTGCGAAGCCGACAGGTTGCCACTCCGGTTGCAGCATTCGCGTGCCGGGCAAAACGCAGCACATCACGACGCCGATCCTGAAGTGGGAGACGGTCTCGCGATGCAAGGATTGCTGCGAGGTAAGCGGGAAGAAATGAAATGCCAGACCGATTGGTACCGCTCGCGGTTGAAACTGACACCATCGACGGCCTTGGAAGGCCATCGTACAACGGCACCGACGCCAGCCGCAGCAGAATACATCCGGTTGTGCCGGTTCTTCCTGTACGAATCAGTCAGAGAGTTGAGCCTCTGTTTTGACTTCCCCAATTGTTGATCTACGTTTCAGTTGAGTAGATCAGTGTGCGGTTTGGCACACGACGAGTTCCAACGACGGGGGGAAGCTTGGTGACTGCCGCATCCGAGTTCTTGGAGATCTTTCTACCGGCGCTACTGGTGGTGACCGGTGGAGTTGGTTTGCTGGCGTTGGCCAGTCCCAGGACGTTTGCCATCGTTGCCTGGTACGGTGCGAGAACGATCCACGACAGCGGCCAAACGCGCGCTGATCGGTGGTTCGATATCGACCACTTCGTCATCTCACACGCGCGTCCGTTCGGCGGCATTGTCCTGGCGTCCGAAGCCTTGATCTGGTTCATTTCGCTGCACGGTCCCGAGGCTTACTCCAAATCCTTCCTGCTATTCGTCGTGACCATTGTCGTCGTTCTGGGCGTCGTTGCGTTGGTCCATATCACGCGACAGAAGAGCGAAATCGAGACGAATCTCGCCGAAGCTCGCACCGATGCGTTGACGGGTCTCGCCAATCGACGGGCCTTCGATGAAGAACTTTCCAGGCGATTGTCACAGCGGCAGCGGCAGGGAACAGCCCTGTGCCTTCAGATCATCGATATCGATTGCTATAAGTCCTTCAATGATTCGCACGGCCACCTGTTAGGTGACACGGTGCTGAAGGAAATCGCATTTCGATTGAGCGAGACAGCCCGCCACATGGACATCGTGGCACGCATCGGCGGCGATGAGTTCGCGGTGCTGCTGCCGGGATGTTCGTTACAAGACGCGAGCATCGCCGCCGAACGTATGCGTTCTGCGATCGCCGATACGCCACTCCGTCACGAAGGCCAAGACCATTGGTTGACCATCAGCAGCGGCCTCGCCGAAGCTGAGTTCGACGACGACGTTCGATCGTTGGTGCGTCGAGCCGATTCAGCGCTCTACGCCGCGAAAGACGCCGGGCGAAATTGCAGCTTTCGTCAGGCGGGACCAGAGCCGGCGGTCGCGGCGACCTGCGTCTAGCCCGGATTAGTCATCAGCCGCGTGGCGATAGCGTGTGGTTTTCTCGCCAGAACCGCACGCTATCGCGTAGCGGCTGATTTAGACAACCCCAACTCTTAGTCCTGACAAAGCACTCGTGCCGGCTCACGACAACCTTCTCCGCGAGGAAGCCAAGCTTCGTCAGTCAAGCACGGAGTCCATCTCGGTGTCGGACGGCAATTCGGGAAGCAACGCCGGGTTGCATCCCAACTCCTCATTATCAACAACAAGATAGTCGGCGGGCGTTACTTGATGCATGATTCGCTCCGGTCTGCGCATCGAGTCGAGCCACGGGGCATACCGCTCGGACAGCTTTTCTTCGTACCAAGTGTTCCTCGAATCAGAACGAGCATCCCAAGTTACAACAACACTCTCGCCGTCACGCGGTTCGATCCTCCACAGAGTGTTCGTGCGTGGGTAAGCGTTCAACTGGCCCTTCAATTTCAAGGCGTGGCTCATGGTTCCAGCAACGTCGCGCATCCCGATGTGTTCGATCAAGGGAACACTAGGGTTGTGATCAAGCAAGCAATTCTCGGCGTCGACCGACAACTGAGGCAGACGAGCGTCCGCATCACGCTTGGTCGCTCGACACAACCCCGCCCCCATTTCCGCCGTGACATATCGCAAAATGACTGTCGCTCGCTCCTGGGGAACCACTTCGGAGCTTTGTCCCAACTCGAGCATTCGTTCTGTCGTGGCAACCAACCCCTGCGTGAATTTCAAGTCGAATGGCATGCCCTCCGTCGCTCGAACAAAAGTCGCTTCCCCTCGTGCAATGCAGGCATTGAGGACAAGGTTTGGACGCAGCGGCACCGGCAAGTCGCTGCCGGGAACCGGCATCTCCGGCAGGCGTGGACTTTGAATGTGAAAGAACGCAGCGCCCGCCCGATAATCATTTTGCACGGTCAGCGTACACCGTTCGAGCATCAGTTCTTGTACTTGATTCAGGTGAAATAACGCCCAACCCGTCTCCGAGGAGTACGGCAGGCTGACGCGAAAGTGAATCCCCCGCAGCGTGAGACGTCCGCCGAGGAGATGCAACATGCGTTTTTCGTCCTGTGCCGATGATTCGCGGCGGTCAAACACCAACTGTGGTGAAAAACCTTTACCGGCTTCAATCGTAAGATCGTTTCGCAAGTCGATTGTCAGCGGCTTGGCTTCGTAACGATTGCAATGCAATTCGATGACGCGGATATCCGGGTGATCTGCAAGTCGCCGCAAAGCCGCCTCGAGAGAGGAAACAACCATTGGGTCCGGCGTTGGCGGGCCTTCGGGTATGACGATCAGGCGATCGGTCGCAACCTTGGCCTCACCTGGAGAAACCGGCGCGTCAGACGTCGGTGCTTCCACCAGTTGCGAGTCGACTGGACGGCCGGTTCCGATCGCCAACGTGGCGGTTGAACCCGTCGCAATCTCAAGCGTGGCCTCCGCACTCGTCGCTTCCATAATCGCGGAAGCCTCGGGAGACGGAGGCGAATTGCTTCCGGTTCGCGCCGTCACTTTCGGTTCGTCGCGCGAAGTTGCCGCCGTGACTCCGGAATCCGGACTTCGCTCGGCTGGCGGCGGACTTTCAACCGCAGGCGGCGCGGTGCCGGGGCGGATCGATTGTTGTCCGGCATCCGTTGACGGCAACTTGCTAGGGCCGCTCGGTGCGGACGGTGGCTGTGGTTGAGCGCTTTGATCGCCGACATCGGCAGGTCGCTCCGGAAGATCATCCGGGATCATCTCGGAATGAATCACCGTGGCCGGTTTCGGCAGCAGCGCATCGACGCCAAACACGATCGCAAACAGAAGACAAACGGGCACCAACCAGGGCAGATGCCGTGAGATTTTGCCGGCCACCGAGACCGGGGCGGGCAACAACACAGCGCGCGTCGTTGGTGCGACGAAACCAAGTTTCTCGCATAACTTCATCAACTCGACCGTCAACTCACTCGGCCGCTGATACCGCTGGCTCGGAAGCTTGGCCATGAGTTTCATCGCAATGGCGGACACTTCCTCGGGCAAGTCCGCCCGCAAATATCGCGGGTCCGGCGGCGCTTCACTGCTGTGACTAAGAAGCTTTTGGAGTACCGTTCCTTCCGGAAACGGCGGCATGCCGGTCAGCATGTAATAGAAGGTGCAACCGAGCGAGTACAGGTCGCTGCGAACGTCGGTGTCACGCGGGTCTTTTGCCTGCTCGGGTGAGATGTAATCGAAGGTTCCCAGTGTGACGCCAGTGGCCGTGAGATCCTCTGCCGCTGATCCGACTTGATGCAGCCGAGCCAGTCCCATGTCGACGAGCTTGGCTCGCCCGTCTTGCATGACCAGCAGATTGGACGGTTTGATGTCGCGGTGGACGATGTCGCGCTGCGAGGCATGCTCCAAGGCATCGGCGACTTGAACGATGTAGCTGATGGTTTCGTCCAGCGGCAAGGGACCTTTGTGCGCGACGAGATCACGGACATTAACGCCTTCGATAAACTCGAAGACGATGTAGTTCCAGCCAGCTTCCTCGCCGACCGAGTAGACGCGGGCGATGTTCGGATGATCGAGTCGCGCCGCACTCTGAGCTTCGTTGCGAAATCGCCGCAACGTGTCTTCGTCCGTTTGCTCGTTCGAAACAACCTTGACCGCGACGATTCGGTCGAGTGTCGTATCGACGGCTCGAAAGACGGCTCCCATTCCACCCCCGCCGACGAACTCTTCCAGCAAAAACTGGCCAAGCTGTTGTCCTTCGAGCGACTTTCCGATTTGAGCGGGCCGGGAACCGTGAAGCGTCTCGGAGGGAGCGGGGAGCGGCGCTCGCTTCGAGATCACGGTTTGCTCATTCGGTGCGAACGACGATGGCATTGACGTGCGTCCTGGCGTCGAAGTGACAGACACGATGGTTGGCACTTGCGTCTTTACGGATGACGAGTTGGAAGCGGTCTCCCCAGCCACAAGTGCATCCTATCTGAGTTCTGCTACTGGACGGAGCTTTCCCGAGACGAACGCTCATGAGAAAGTGCGGAAAGTGGCCCGTCCATCACGTTCGCCTATTCTAACTCTCCCAGTTCCTAGCGTCAACGAATTAAACTCCTTTGTCGCTGAGGCTTAGGGCACCCGTCGCATCGCCGTGGTGCTGCCGCTCCCGCACCAAAAACGGGACCACAAATGAAATTGGCACCGTCGCGGTCCCAAGATCGGAAGATAGCGTCGAGCCACATTACTTCACTGGGCGGTTCTACTGGGCGGTTCTACTGGGTGGCAATCGCCTCTTCACGCGGCAACGCAGCTTCGGCCCGAGCCATCGCCTCCCCCACGGCAGCCACCTTGCTTGAATCAGCGACTTCCTCAAACAGGTCAGGGCGAATGTGGTCGGGCTCAAGATGCCCAACCGCCCAGCCGGAATCCACCGATCGAATGCAGATCTCGATCGTGTTGTTGAAGTTGGCTTCCATCGTCCAGACGTGGCCTTTCTCGGCGTCATGCGAGAGCAACATGAACGTGTGCCCGAGTTTCTCGACTAATTCGCCGGTAGGGGGGATTCGTAAAGATGGGCTAAGGCGGTCAAGAGAAGTTCGAGTTGCGAGTAGTACGCCTCGACCGGGAGCATCGACTTCTGTCTTCGTAACTCTTCAATCCGCGATTCGAGGGCGTCTCTTTCTGTCTTCCGTTCGGCGGACAATTGTCTTTCCTGATCGCTGCGAACCAGGGATATCCGATTTGCCAGTTGGCCGTCGACGGCTCCATCCTTGGCGGACTTGACCGCGCGCACTCCCCGGAACCAGTTAGCCGGCGTGCCGCGTCCGTCGCCGTTGTCGTCGAGCAGGGCATGCTCGGTCGCAAGTCGTCCTTCCTGTGCGTAGAACTCTTCGACGCGGTTGGACGCCGCGATGAAAGCCTCGAGCAATGAAATCTGCTCGTCTTTATCGAGATCGAACGACACGTCGCCGATGGCTTGTGAAAGAAAGTCTCCGAAGCGTGCATAGTTGTGTTCGAAGCCACTCTTCGTCGACGTCACAATGACGCGGTTGGTGCCCGCAAGTTGGTTCACAAAGGGTCCGCTTGCCGACGCGCAATTGATTACGGCGACGGGGCGATGGAGTCTCTGTAACCAATCCGACAACTCGGCCGCGGTCACGTCCGCGCCGCGCAGGTTGAATTTCGCAGCGCTCCCGTCAAATGTGCCGTGACCAATCAGAACCAGCCAAAGTGGCTCCGTCGAGTCGCTGGCGGCTTGCTCAAGCTCTTGGTGTAACCGTTCTCGATCCGATGCTTCGTCAGGTTTGCCGGTACCGATGCAAACGAAGGCGGCGTCGGCCTGTGTGGCAGCCGTTTGCCAACGTGCTGACCATTCCTCGAACTGCCGACCGTACTCGTCGGTCCCTGGCGCACCGACAACCGCAATGACGGTCTGACGATCCGGAACATCAGAGCCAAGGAGCAGAAGTGTAGCTAGTAGCAACGTCATAACTCTACCGTTGGTTGAATTGTCTCGTTGCTTATGGCAACCCGTTCCAACGCCTCAAGCCCCATTCGCCGACAAGACAACTCATGGCGAACGCGAACACCGTCCACTGGTGCCAAAGCGGGTAGACCCACGGCTCGGTAATGGGAATCTTGCGGTTGGGTAAACTATCGACGAACGAGTTGAGATCCTCCAACTCGATAACCTCGCCTCCGGTCTTTGCGGCCAGGTCTTCTAGCAGCTTACGATCGGGGGTGAGCTGCTGAAACTCTTCGGTGGCGGGTTCGGAGACCCAGCCCGCTTCGCGGCGCCCGATCTCGCTGCCGTCTTCCGCGGTGACGATAACCTCGGCATGATGAGGACCTGTCATTCGAGATGAAAAAACCGCGACGTAGGTGCCCGCCTTCTCCACGCTCGGCTCGGCTGGCAACACGACTTCCGTGGCCGCCGGAGTCATGACCTTGACCTCAACGGTCGCATTGTCGAGCGAGCGATACTTCTCGTCCCGGACCGTCACGACCAATTCCGTCGGCGCTGACGGGTCACTGGCATCGCAGCGAGTCTCGACGCTGACTCGTCCCGGAACGTCAGCAACCAGCCAACGGATGGTCTGACGCCACGATTTCTCCAAGTCGCTCTCACCGGCTTCGGCTCGTCGCAGGTTCCACCGCCACAGATCGCCGATCAGCAACGCCGCTGCCTGACCTTTGCCGAACCGCTGGACGACCAAGGCGGGGTAAGTCTCATCTCCCTGTCCCTTGACATGTGCCAGGACGCTCGCACCGGGCTTGATACTCCGCACGCGATTGACGGTCTTGAAGCCGGGCATCTCGTCCAGCCTCTTCTGTTCGGATTGCTCCGTCGACCGGACTCGCACCCACGGCTGGAGCCAGCCTTCCCGTGTCAGCATCAGGTTGTAGTTCTCCGCGGGCTCGACCGTCGGGACATCGACATAAACGGGCAACAACTCGCCGATCGGCGTCCGGGCGTACTCGCCCCCCGCGAACGACTCCCGACCTCCCAGCATGAGGAAGCCGCCCCCGCGCTGGCTGACGAATTCCTGGATCAGCGACATCTGGTCCTGAGAAAAGTTCGCGGCAGCGACGTCGTCAAGAATGATGGCGTGGTACCGGAACAGTTCCTCGCTGGCCTGCGGGAAACCGTCCCGCAATTCTTCCGCGTCCTCCGTGCCGAGTCGGAGCAGCACGGCTTGATCGTATTGCTCGGCCTCTTCGTCGCCCTGATTGCCGAAGCCGCGAAACAGCGGGTTGGTCGTCTCGCCGGTCCGTCCGCGAAACGTGAACTTCGGCTCCTTCTTGGCGATCCGCACGAGTCCAACCAGATCGACTTCGTCGTCTTCCTGGAGCGCGCGGCGGAGAAACTTGAACTCCCAGTTGGGGCGTCCCGTCACATACAGCACGCGATAGGGTCCGCCGCCGCGGTCAACGACCGCCCACCGCAGATTGTTCTCGAACGTCGCTTCCGAAATCCGATCGGGTGTCGCGAGGTTGCTCTCGTCCGCTGCGGAGAACGCTCGAATCTTATAGAAGCTGATGCCCGGCACCGTGGGACGGAACAGGAAGCGATGAGCGAGTGAGTCGTCTTGCGTCGAACACTTCAACGTCACGCGCTGCAGCTCCTTGTCTTCTTCGTCGAGCAGCTGGACGACAATCGATTCGTCCTCGATCCCGGCGACACCGATCTCGGTCGCGATTGTGACCGGCGTGGACTCGAAATTGGTTTGTGTGACAGCGACCTTGGCGACTCGAATGTCCCGCAGCTCGCTCGTGCCGCCAACAACGACCGGGTAAATCGGCGGCAGCTGATCGATGGCCGCAAGCTCCGTCGGCTCGTCGGACGAGTTTCCGTCCGTGAACAGCAATATGCCGGCATGTGGGCGACCGTGAAGACGCTTCGCGACGTGCGACAATGACGAGAAGATGACCGAGCCCGACCCCTCGAAGCTGAGCGAGTCGAAATCGTCGACGGGATGTACTCGGCGATCGAAAGCATATCGCCGTAGATCGAAGTCTGTCGCCAAACGCGTTTGCCAGGCCGAATCGCTCGACAATTGTCGTTTCAGCTCTTCGCCGCGCGTGGCGTGATCGTGCGCGTCGCGAATCCGCAGGCCGCGGCTATCATCGGCGATCAGCACGAACAAGTTGGCACCGGGGCGCGGCCGCATGCCGCTAAATAGCGGCTCCAGCAGACAGACAGCCAACGCGACGATCGCCGCGATCTTGAAGAACCCGGCAACCAGCTTCGGCGACAGCTTGATCGAGGCCCGCCAATACGACCAAACGACCAACGCCAGCGCGACGGCCGCGGCCACACACGCGGGAATCAGCCAGGCGGGAGTCCCCAATATCAAAGTCGCGACGATCATTTGCCGCTCCCTAGCTTCTCGTAGTAACGGCGGACTTGTTCCGTGAATCGCGACGGTACGGGATCACGGTCCAAAGGTATCGCCGCATCGTCCGAAGTCCGCCGCAGGAGTTCCTCGGCGATGCGATCGCGGAGTTCGGCCAACGGCTTGGCGACTTGAAGTTCAACCAGATCCCAATTCGGCTCTTTCGAATGGCGTTTCAATTCAACACGAAAGCCGCGGGCGCGGTCCCGGATTCTGGCGGCTTCGGCCCGCAGCTCCGGATCGTCCAGCATCTCTTCGACGTCGCGAAGCTGATCCGACCATTCGACGAAGTCCTCGCCGCCGATCGGAGCCACATTGTTTGGCCCGCCGGTTCCTGATTGAAACGCGCGCTCGAAGCCATCGCGGCTACCACCCGAGTTCGGCTGCGGTGAACCGTTGGGAGTTTGAGGCTGACCGGGTTGCGACGGCTGACCCTCGGAGTTTGATGGAGATTGCGGCTGACCAGGCGGACTAGCCTCGCCTGGCTGGCCTTCGCTACTGGGAGACTCACCCGGCTGTCCGCCTTGCGCGCCTGGTTGCCCCGGCGATTGTGATTCGTTGGGCGGTTGCTGACCGTTTGGTTGGCCCGGCTGCTGTGATTCAGCCGGGCTCCCATCCGGCGATTGCTCGTCGGCGGGCTGCGGTCTCTCGCGTGACAATTCGCCAGCGAGTTGATTGCTCAGCTCTTCCAATGCTTCGCGAGCGCGGCGCAAGGCCTCGGTTTCATCGCCGAGCACGCTTTCGGCCGCTCGCTCGACCCCTTCTCGTAAATCGCTGATGCCTTGCCCGGCGCGAGATTCCTCGCGCTTGGCATCTTCGAGGAAGCCGTATTCCAACATGCGGCGCGCCGTGTTCAAGGTCGCATCCAGCTCCTGCTGCCGCGCCTTGCGGGCGGTGTCGTACAATTGATCGGCCAACAGCGGCTCCGCCTCCTCGGCCTCGAGGACGGTTTCCTGCATCTTTTCGAGCAGTTCGCGTGTCCGCTCGGTCTGTTGCTCCAGTTCGCTGACCAATTCCTCGCGGTCTCCCGTATCGCGCAGCGAGGCCGGCCGGTTCTTGGGATCGTTCAGACCGGCCAATCGTTCGGAAAGCTTCTGTTCGGCTTCATCGAGTTCCTGCGCCTCGTCCCGCATTTCGCGCATCTCTTCGTTAAAGCGGCCCGACGTCCGCCGGCGAAACTCTTCCCGCAATTCATCCAGGTCGTCTTCAGCCCGCGTCCCGGATGCCAACGCCCGCGACACGCGTCCCTCTTCGAGTGCTTCGGAAGCCTGCCGGACGTTCTCTCTCGTTTGCTCCAGCTGCTCGCGCGCCTCGGCCATTTGCTCCTGATTCTCCGGCCGCTCCATGCGCTCTTGCAGCTCTTCGGTGTCCCGCAGAACCTGCTGCTGTTCCTCTTGCAGCCGCTTCAACTGGCGCAAGATCTCGTCGCGTTCTTCTTCGGAAGCCGCTTCCTCCAACGCCGATTGCATCTCCTTCAACCGCTCGTTCAGATCACTCTGCCGCCGCGCGAGTTCTCCGAGTCGATTCAGCACCTGCCGATTCTCACGATCAGCCTGCTCTTGTTGGGAACGCGCCGCTTGTTCGGTCTCGTAACGGTTCTCTTTGCTGTCGAGTTCCAATTGTTGAAGCTGCTCCTGCTGGCGGCCGGACGAGCTACTGCTGCTGCTACTGGAACTCTGGCTCTGCTGCGAGCGGGTCACTTCATGTTCTCTGGCCCGGAGCTTCAGCAACGCTTGATAGGCGGCCTGCTCGGCGGTCAACGCGGGCCGCAGCACCTGCACGGAAGGTTCCTCGTTGGCTGTGGATAGCGAAGTCAGCGCTTCACCCATGTGGCGAGTCACCTCTTTGACGTACTGTTGCGATTGAGCGTCGCTAAGTTCCGCAGCCAGTTCCTCGACTTGCGCCATCGCATCCGCCTGCGACTCGACCAGCAGCCTGGTGTCCTCGGCGAACTGATTGCTGGGCGCGTCCTTCACCTCGCGACGAATGACTTTCCAGGTGGCGTTGATAATTTGTTTTTGAAGTTCCGCCAACTGTTCGGCTTGTTGCGCAGCCTGGTTTTGCTGTTCTTGCGGCTCGCCGCCGGGCGGCGATTGCCCCTCGCGGAAGATCTCTTCGAAATGGCGGACTTCGGCAAAGTACATGTCGCTCGCGACACGACGAACCTGGCCGTCGGGCCCTGTGTCTTCAGCCCAGAAGTGATACGAAAGCAGTTGGTCAGGCTCGGCATCGAGGTCTTCGAAGGCGACCAGATGCTCCATCATCGTGCGCTGTTTGCCCGGAGCCGACGCGCCGAGCGGCACATCCGTTGGTTCGATGGCGCCGAGTGCGTACGCAAACCCGAAGCGCGTAACGCCAAAATCATCCCAGACGTTGGCTTTGAGATCCAGCTCTTCGATCGGCGACACGCGGGTGTCACGCGCTGGCTGGACGAGTTTCAAATCGGGGGGCTTGTTCGGCAACACCGTGATCGTAATCGCCGGCGGCTGCTTGTTCATGCGCCCTTCGGCATCGACGAGTTCCAGCGCGAAGCGTTTCGATGCCGTCAGGACGATCTCGACCGAATACATCGATTCGCTTTCGTCGGCGAGTTGCAATTCGATCGCCTCGCCATCTTTCGCAACCAGCCGAGCCGACACGACCGGCTTGTTCAAGTAACAGAGCAACTCCAACCGAGTTCCTTCGACCGCCGAGATACGACGAACATCTTGGACCAAACGCGAATCAAGCGACGTGTACTCCGGGAAGCTAAGCTTGGCGTCGGCACGCACGAGTTGCGGGTACTCGAAAACCGTGACCTGAAATGTCTCGCTCGTTCGATCGGCGTACTCGACCTGATAGGAGAGCGGTTCGTTGACTTCGGGCACACGGCCGCCGAAGACCGCGTCTTGGAGCGGCTTCGTCATCGGGAGACGGATCGTCTGGCCCGCGACCTCGTACACTAACGTCGCTTCGAGCGGAGTCGCCTCTTGAAAACGAGCCAACACGAGCAGCGCCGTGCCACGCTCGACTTCGGTGTCTCCCGGTTCGATCGTCACGTCCAAGGATGCGGCGAGCGTCACGCTTGGTGCTTCTGGTTGCTGCGCCGCGAATGTAATCCTCGGTTGTGCTTGTCGGTTGAGCAGAATTACGGAACCGACGAACACGACGAACGCGATCAGATGAGCCAGATGGGCGGTCAGCAGTTTCGACGACGGCACAACTCGCTTCCATGTGTAGGCGTAGGCGTGATGCAATGTGTCTTGAATGACGGTCGATTGCAAATAGCTGAACCGGCCATGTTCGAGCTGCGGCCGTTGCGCAATCGCGGCGAGCAATTCAGCCCGAAGTTCGGGGTACGCCTGCTCGACCCGTCGTGCCACCCAGCGATAGTCGCGGGCCGACCGCATCGCGATGATCCCAGCAACAAGTGCGACGAGCGCTGCCGCAGCAGCGACGAAAGCTGCCGCCCACGGCGAATACAAGCCGACACTTTGATTCAATCCCAACACGACGACGGCGGCGATCGCGGCGAGGGTCCAGACGACGGACCAACTGACGATTACGCGCAGGTGACGGAACCGTCCCGCCGCCCTTTCAAGCTGACGAAGCAAACGGCGTTCGATCATCCGAGTTCTCCTTCCGAGCGTGTGCGCGTCCGCGATCCGCGTCCCGCCAGCCAAGTTTCGATTCCCAATACTCCCAGAACGACCACGATCAGCCAACGCCAGAGTTGCTGACGCGACTCCAGTTCGATGTCGCGCAGTTGGCGCTGCCGATCCGACTCTTCTTCGCGGGTGCGATGTGCTCCCAGTTGAATGCCTAGTTCCGTCAATTGCTCGACGTCCATCATGGCTGTTTCGCTCTCGCGAGGCATCACGTTCACCGCAAATCGAACGGGGACGGTACCGCCTTGAAACTCATAGATCCCCGGTTCGTCGGTCTGGCGAAACCAACGCTCGTCGGCGTCGAGATCGGCGCTTCCGCCATCGGGCTTCACGACGGAAGTCGACTTGGCACCATCGGGCACTGGCACCGCGTCGCCAACGGCAAACGAGGGCATTTCCACGGGACTGCCGGCGGCCTGGTCGAGCATCGTATTCAAGAGCGGAACAAACTTGGTCGACAGCGCGAGCTGGCTGTCATCGGGGTGCCAGCCGCTGGCCAGCACGTAGACCTTGCCTTCGCCGATGGTTTGCTGCCACAGGGCCGGATCGCCATTGTCGAATTTCGCCAAGATATGCGCCGTGTGTTCGCTGATGAATTGGAAACGCTGATGGTTCCAAAAATGGATCTTGGTAAAGTCGCTGTAGCGCGGCGTGGCGAAGGGCTTGAACAACGGGTGCGTGAAATCGATGTCAACGAGCAGCAGGTAGTCGCCCACGCGCGAACCGGCACCGCTCGGAACGTGCTCGACCTCTTCCAAGTGCGCCGCCAGCGTAACAGCCGCGTCGGCGGTCGCCGGCACGAACAACGCCGAACCGCCGCCTTGGACATACGCGTTCAGCTGCTCGAATCCCGTGTCCGTCAGCGGCGAAGTCAGCACAACCAGTCGCGTGCCGGATGACAACGTCCCGAGCGGCTCATCGGATCGTTGCACCGTCACATGCACCTTCCGTTGCGGCGTCTCGCCCAAGGCGAGGTGCAGGTAGTAGTGAAGGCCCGCGGGATCGTCTTGTTGGTCGCTACCGATGTAGACGAGTTCGACTTCGTCCTGAAGTTGCGGAACGACATAGAACGTGTTGTCAAAGAGAGCTGCATCGCCAGTCAGCACTAAACGATCACTGGGTTCCTGCGTGCTCGGACGCGGCAATTGGACAACGCGGCTTTGGCCTGCCGGGACGTAGACCGGCACGGTCTTGTAGGGTGGGCTGTGCCCACCATTCGCGTTGGTGGGCTCAGCCCACCCTACGAAGAACTGATCCACTAACGAATCGGGCGAGTTGGCGATACGAACTCGAACCGCGTCGGTCGACTCCGCCTCGTACTCCGTCCGCAATAGCGACAGCGTCCCGTTCGATAGATCGGCGGGTTCGATCGACTCGATCGCCACCAGCACTTCGTCCGGCCATTCGTATCCCTGAACGGCCTTTAGATCCGCACCTTGCTGCATGTCGCTGATGACAACGACCTGCGAGACGGCGATATTGTCCGGCTGGCCGCTGGCCAGCGTCAGCTCTTCGGCAATCGTCACCAAGGCGGTTCCCAAATCGGAGTGCCGCCATGACGGTGTCAATTCGGCCGCCTTGCGCCGCACGACCTCATGTGTGCTTTGGCGATGAAGCGCCGGTTGCTCGGCGAAAGGAACGATGGCTTCGACCTCGCCATCGAACGTGAACAGCGCGACTTCATCGGCCGGGTCAAGCTGGTCGAGCAACTCATCGAGCTTTGAGATCGCTTGTTCCCAAACGCCGTCGCGCCGCATGCTCGCGCTGGTATCCAACAAGATCGCGACACGCCGTCCGCGGACTCCATCGAGCGAGAGGTTGGCGACTTGCCGCAGGAACGGGCGGGCAAACGCCAGTGCCAACAGAATCAACGCGGCGGCCCGCAGCAATAACAACAGCCAATTCTCGATCCGGCTGCGCCGCGTGAGTCGCGGGGGCGACGGGGCCAAAAACATTAACGAACTGAATTGCTGCCGGCCGCGTGGCGTGCGCCGAATCAGATGGAAGAGAATCGGCAGGCTGACGGCCGCGAGTCCCAGAAAATAGAGTGGAGCGAGAAGACTCATGGCGACGCGCTCCGCGGGGACCGCTGTCGGCGGGCAACTTGTCGGCCACGACGCATGCGCGCGTGCATAAAGTCAAACAGCGTCAACTCCAACGGTTGGTCCGTTGTTAACTGATAGTAGTCGATGCCCAAGTTCGCGCAGGTCTTTTGAATCGCTTGCTGGTGCTCCGCAAATCGTTCCAGGTAGCTGCTGCGGACGCCTTCGGGATCGACGTACAGCTCGCGTCCCGACTCCAGGTCTTCAAACATCGCCGGATCCGAGAATGCGAACGTCACCTCCGTCGGATCAAGAACCCGCAACAAGACGACGTCATGCCCTCGCGAGCGGAGATATCCGAGCTGCGTTTCGAGCGTATCGACGGGTGCCAGCAAGTCCGATATCAACACGATCATGCCCCGTTTCGTCACGGTCCGCGCAATCTGCTCGATGGCGGGACCAACGTCTGTCGCGGTTCCGGAGACAGACCTTTCGAGACACATCATCAAACGATGCAGGTGCCCCGGCCGAAATCGGGCGGGCAGGTATTCGACGATCTGTTCATCGAACGTCACCAAACCGGCAGCGTCGCGCTGGAGCGATAAAAAGTAGGCCAGCGTCGCGGCCGCGGTTCGCGCGTAATCAGCTTTCTCGTACCCCGTCGAACCGTATCCCATCGAACGGCTCATGTCCAACAGCAGATGGCAGCGCAGGTTCGTTTCATCCTCGAATCGCTTGATGTAGTAGCGATCCGAGCGGGCGAACAGCCGCCAATCGAGATACCGCAAGTCATCGCCGGGCGTGTATTGGCGGTACTCGCTGAACTCGACCGAGAAGCCGTGATAGGGGCTGCGATGCAAGCCGCTAAAGAAGCCTTCCACAATTACCTTGGCCCGCATCTGAAGATTCTTGATCTTCATCAACGAACTCGGATCAACAAACGAAACGGCCCGGCCACGCGTCGATGCGTGATCGGGGCCAGCGTTTTGTTGATCGGCGACAGTTGCCATGTCGAGTCCCATTACGACGCGTTGAGCGGCGGCGCGATTGTTTCGAGTAGTTTATCGATGACCGTATCGACAGAGATGCCTTCCGCCTCGGCGCGATAGCCGATCAGAATGCGATGCCGGAAGGTCGAGTGAACGAGCGCCCGGATATCTTCGAGTGTGACGTGAGAACGGCCTTCGAACAACGCTCGCGCCTTGGCACCCAGCACGAGATACTGCGCCGCTCGAAGCCCCGCTCCCCAGCTGACCCAATCGTTGACGAACACAGGCGTTCCGGTTTGTCTCGGGCGACTCGCGCCGGCCAGCCGGACGGCATAGCGGACAAGTTCTTCGGCAATCGGCACGCGGCGAACGACCTCATGGAACCGCCGCACGTCTTCGCCGGTGAACAACGCTTCGATGGTTTCCGGTCGAATGGACGTCGTCTGCGAGACGACTTGGACTTCGTCATCCTCGGGCAGATAGTCGAGATAGATATTGAACATGAAACGATCGAGCTGCGCTTCGGGCAGCGGATACGTTCCCTCCATCTCGATCGGATTCTGCGTCGCCAAGACGAAGAAGGGCTCTTCGAGCGGATAGCGGACTCCCGCCGCCGTGACCTGATGCTCCTGCATGGCTTCGAGCAACGCGGCTTGCGTCTTGGGCGGTGTGCGGTTGATCTCGTCGGCGAGGATCACGTTGGCAAAGATCGGCCCTTTGACAAATTGCATCCGACGATGGCCGTCGCCCGTTTCTTCAAGGATCTCCGTGCCCGTGATGTCGGCGGGCATCAAGTCCGGCGTGAACTGAATGCGCTGGAATTTGAGATGGAAGATTTGGGCGATCGAGCGGACCAAGAGCGTCTTGGCGAGTCCCGGAGCACCCGTCAACAGACAGTGTCCTCCCGCAAAGAGGCTGATCAATAGCTGCTCGACGGCTTCCTGCTGGCCGACGATAGCTTTGGAAAGTTCGCGTTCAATGCGGCTTCGGCTTTCGCGCAGTTGCTCGACGACTTGTTGCTCGGCTTCGTAGGTATCTAGTTGGGTCGTCACAGGCGGCTCCATCAAGAGTCAGAAACGCGTACGGGGACTATTGCTTCGTCAGGTTGCAGTTTGGGAGTGCCACTGGCTCGGCCAGTGCCATCAAGCGAACGCCGTCGCCAGATCCCCAATGGGCTCGCCCCATTGGAATCAAAGATTGGCAAGTTAGATCGACGGCCTTCCAATCGCTTAGACCCCCACGAGCTTGTCTCGTGGGTGAATGAGATTCGCGCCTGCTCACCGTTGCGCGGTGGCCTCGAATCTGATTCACCAACGGGACGAGCCCAATGGCACTAAGCTTGTATTGACAAGAAGCGAGTCCTCGCAGACTTAATGTGTTTGTAGACAACATGTTAATAGTCAGGAGGACTCGCCCATGTTCAAGGATGAACCTAGGAGTAATGTATGGGACGATATTCGTCAACGAGGAATTCG
>JAQBZB010000212.1 GCA_027622275.1 Planctomycetota bacterium
TGGCCCCTGACCTCTGACCTCTACCAAGGAGACCTACCATGAGTTGGTTGAACACTTTTTCTTTTGTGATGCGGGCAAACATTACGACACTTCGCGAGCGGTTCAGCGATCCAGAACGGATGCTGCACCAGCTGGTCATCGACATGGAGCAGGAGCTAGGTCGAGTCCGGGAGAGCGTCGCCGGAGCGATTGCCGACCAGATTCAACTCGAACGCAAGGTGAAGAAGACCCAAGAAGAAATCGATCACTGGGCGGAACGGGCGACGACTGCATTGCAGCGAAGCGACGAGTCGTCGGCCAAGCTCGCCTTGGAACAAAAGATAATGTCCCAGCAGCGCGGCGATACGCTGGCGACGGAACTCGCCAAACAACGCGAGCAAACGGACAAACTCCGTACCGCTGTCCAAGAACTCGAAGACAAGATTCGCCAGGCGCGACAGAAACAAACATTGCTCCTCGCACGTTTGACACGTGCCGAATCTTCCTCTCGTATCAATCAGGCGTTAGATCGGGTCCAAAACAAGTCGGCCTTTGCCGAGTTCCGTCGCTTGGAAGAGCGGGTCGAACGCGAAGAGGCGATGTCAGAAGCTTACGATCGGCTGGAAGGTCACGATCCCGCAGCCGACGAATTGGAACGCCAGTTCGAAGAATCCGATCGCAAGGAACGACTTGAGCAAGAGCTCGAGGAACTGAAGAGCCGTGTTCAAGAATCAGCGAAGTAGCTTTACCGCGAGCCTTGCAGCGGATGCAGTGAGCTTGCTCCGGGCGTGGTGGCATCAAGATCGCATCCGATCGTCGCCGCGTGAGGGCAAGCTCCTGCGTCTCGCTCCGGGGGCGATCCTGTGCGTCCATGGCAGAACGATCGAAGTCGAACAGCGCGACGTCTTCGAGACGGACCAGGGCTCGATCTTACGATTTCGCTGTCGTGACACGGATTCTCATCCAGAATTGTGGATCCAGGTCCAACCAGTTCCGATAATCGCGTGGCGTTGCGGCGACGACGAGCAATATCTTTCGGCGGATGACATCGAAGTCTGGAACGAAGGGAAGAGGAGCAACAGCGGCTGACAAGCTCGAGACCGACCGAGCATTTATTGTTTTTTTTTTATCCCCGTTCTCGAAGCTGGCTCTGTAAGTCCGCGGCAAGTGTCTCAAGCGACGCCAAGCCCATCTTGTCTAGATCCATGTCCGGCGATTCGCTGATTCCAAGCAACTGTTGTAACAAGCGAATCTTGCCGATTTGCTCGCCTTCCAGCTTGCCTTCCAGCTTGCCTTCCAGCTTGGCCTGCGACAGCCGGGCTGTCTCGTCGCGTTGAAACTTTAGTCTCGCGTCGTACAGTGTTCGTTCGTTTGGGGTCTTGGCGATCATCTCCAGTACTCCGGCCGCTTCGATGAATTCCTCGTCGCCCAACCGTGCCGCGATCTCCGTAACAGTGGACGAGGCAGCGAAACGCAAAAAGTAGGCCCACTTTTCGATACCGTTCGTGATCTTCTCATTATGGTCGGGGCGCACGTATTTGGGCAACTCAATTGTGTGGATTTGTAGATCATCGGTCAGCGTTACACCATGACTGCGTTCACGCAGGCGAAAATCTAGATGCAACTCCGGCAACCTCGGGAACATCAAAGCATCGAGCACGCAAATGTTGATAGCTGGTCGCAAAGTCGGGTAGTCTTGCCCCTGCGTCAACTGGGCAACATACAGCGACGACGTGTAATACGTCAACCGCTGGCTCATTCCTGCCGGCAGCGAAGTTTGCATCTCGACATTTAACTGCTGGCCATATTCGTCACGCGCCAGCACATCCAAGACCGATAGTTTGTCTTCCTCAAAGTCCTTCTCCAAGAACGGATTTAAGATTGTCACTTCTGTAATCCGCGGCGATCCCCCCAGAACCGCATTCAAAAAGTGAAGCGTCACGCGCCAGTGTTCAGGACTTCCCAACAACCTCTTAAAAGCGAAGTCGACTGTGGGGTCAATGCCGATAGCCAATCGAGCTACTCCTGCGAATTCTATTTGTCGAGGCGACGGAGGCAACACGGAACTCGGCAGCATTGTAAGGGCTTTGGCTGATGTTGCCAAACCGCGAAACAATAGTGACCGGGAGCAAGGACGGCGCGGACCAGACGAAAGTTAATGATCTACCGGAAAGAAGAATCATCAACGCGAAAAGGGGCAATGTGATTTGCACACGTTCTGGCTCTTACTCTACCCCGTGCGTCTCTGGGTCGTATTCGACGAGCCGGACGTTATCGACGTAGTATTCACCTGGCGGCCAGAAGGGATAGAGCAGCACGCGTACGTATTTCACGGTCGGCGTGTACTTGGTCGGGCTAAACGGCTTCTCGCGGCGCGAATACGTCGTCCACTCCTTGGAGGCATCGACTTTCAATTGCCCCTTCCAGACGTTCTTGCGAATGAACGCTTGACGCATGCGTTCGTTTGGCGGAGCGGTGCCGTTGACCTTTTCAAAGTATTGCTTGACGGCACCGGCATCCGACGCAAACGAAACGTCGGGTTTCTCCGGATAGCCGACCAGCCACACCAGCATCCCCGCGCCCTTCGCGTCGAGCGTTAACCAATACTCCTTCTGCTTCTCGATCGGGATCGCATCGCTCCAAAACCACACGCCGTCCAAACCGGCCAAGGTGTCGTACTTGGGCTCGATCGTCGGGATCTTGGCCGGAGCCTTTGTTGGCGATGCGCCTTCGGCAATCTTGAACCACCAATCGTAGGCCTGCGACTGCCGTATGTCCGTATCAAACTTCAATACCGTGCCGCGATCGGGATCTTTGTCCTTGACCCAAAACGTCGATAACCCATCGATCGTTTGCCAATGGGCTGGTGTGATCTCACCCTCTTCGAAATCACCATTGGGAAGCAAGTTGTCGGGCTTATCCCCTGTGACCTCTTTGTCCGCGGCAAATGTTGACCCAACCGTAACCAGCACAACAAGCAGCGACGCTCTCAAATACATCAACTCATTCCTCTTTCTTCTTTTCGTGTATTTCGCATCTTTCGTGGTTGCCATCATCTTATGACCTCGTATTCGATCAACTCCTGGCGAAGACGCTGCTTTGTCCCTTGTTGCGGATGAATGACTTCCGAATCGGAAGAAACCAATCCACCAGGGATTTCGATACTGTAATATCCCGTCGTCGTTGCCTTATCCGAGGCGCTAGAGAACTTCGTCTCGCTCTGCCAGCACACCAACGGCTTGTCCAAAACCGTCTGAGTCACGGCCAGACGAATGACACGCATGGATGTGGTTTCCGGCGACTCGCCCGTGACACGTGTGAGCCGCTTCAAAAAGTACGGCGACTGGTCGGGCGAATACCATGACTTGACTTCGCGGTCCGCGACTTCATCCTTGGTCGTCCGAATGTGCGTCTGGCAAGCGTAAGTCTTACCATCCACATCGACCTCGCCCAGGCTGTATTTCTCTTGTGTGTTCGGATCGCTCCTCGTCCCATCCCAGGCGTACTTCACGTTCTCTTCGCGAGTCACCTCGTCACCCGTCTTTGCTTCTCGTGTCAACACGACGCCATCTTCTTCCACACGGACCAGCGTCGTCGTAATAATGGAGATCTCTGACGAACTCTTGCCGCCGCCAAACGTTTCAGTGACAACTCGCACACGGCTCCAGCTACCCGGTTGAAGACGCCCCCAAGGATGATGTTCTGGCGGAATCTCGACGGCCCGTGCTTCAACTGCCAGAGCAAACAAACAAACAACCGTTAAGGATGATTTGAACAACATCACTTTTTCAGAGCCTCTAGCTTCTGTCGAGCCGCCTCAACAAACTCATCGTTCAGACCGGTCGCGACAAGTTTGGCGAGTTCCGCCTCGGACTCCTTCTTCTTGTCAAGTTTCTCAAGCGATTCTGCCAACCGCCAACGGGCTTCGGTCTCGAATCCCGCTCCTGTCGCCAAGCCGAGCGACCTCGCCAAATAGCGCGCCGCGTCACGATATAGATGCCGCTCGGCAAGAATCGTGCCGCGCCAAAAAAACGTATGGCCTTTGACCTTTTCGGTGGCGAACTGGTCCTCCCACTGATCGACGATGTCCAAGGCGGCGTCGTAATCTCCCGCCGCCAGGTACTCGCGAATGGCTCGTGGATAAGCACCCACGCGTGCCGATCGGACTTGCTCGGGGATGAACTTGCCACGAATTACTTCGACACGTTTGTAGAAGTCGCGTGCTTCGGCGCGATTGCCATTCCATAACAGCACATCGCCCGCGGCGTTGATCGCGCGGCGATAAGCCGCCTTCACTTCGTCATCAACGACGGAGTTCTTCGTCGTCTCCTCAACCTGCGCCAACAGGCCCATCGTCTTGTCAGGCTGCTTGCGTTCGATGCCGAGCAACAGGATTAACTGAGCCAGCGAATCGATCTTCTCGACGGGCGGCGTTGCTTCGGTGATGGACGCTTGGAAGTTCGCAATCGCTCCATCGACGCCTTCGTCGCCAGTCGCCAGCGCACACAAAGCCATCAGCCGCCGCACGCGGGGCAGCATCTCGGGATTGGTATCCGAAAACCGATCGACAAAGATCTGGCCGACGCGTAACGCATCCTGCGGCCGATCGCCTTCGGCGTACAGATGAGCCAGTTCTTTCAGATTCGCTGCATCGAGTGTTGCGGGATCGTATTTGGCTGCAATCTCGGCGTATTCAGGCGGCCGTCCTTGCTTGATGTCATCAGTGACGTGTTGGATCTCGTAAATCTCCAGCGGCCACGAACTGGATGTCTTTCCCCCGGGATTCTCAGCCGTGAGCGTGACATCGTAACGTCCTAAGCTCAAGTAAACGTGTTCGCACTCGGCGCCGGTGGTCGATTCGCCATCGCCGAACGACCATAGGTAAGTCGTCCCGTCGGGAAACGCTTTCGGATCATCAACGCTGAATCGCACGCGGGTGTATTGTCCTTCGTGGCGATCTGCCGGCCAGATCGAATCCAGGATGTCGGGCTCGAAGTACGGCAACGCGCCCTGATGGCTCTCGTAACGCACGACACTCGCGGAATGCGGAACCGTGTAAACCGATTCGGGAATCGCTGAGAAGTGACCGGCCGGTGATCCCGGCGTGCTCCAGCCAAGAAACGCAACTTGTTGCAACATCACTTCTTCGTGGTAATACTCCAGGAAGTGCAAACCGGCGGTCAGTTCCACTTCCGCATTCATCTCACCGCGCAAACCGCGCTCGGACGTATGCCGACCGGGCCAGTGAATGAGTTCCTTGCCGTCGAGAAACGAGAAAGAAGCCTCGTTGGAGGCGGTGCATAACTTGTACGTGCCGGCTTCGGGAATGTCGATCCAACCACGATACACGCTGATGTAATAGTCGGACGGACCGAACGGGTTATGGCCGTCTGACACCCGTCGTTGATATCGCCCGCCGTACTTCTCGTTGCTGCCCGCGATCAATTCCGTAAGCTGCTCGACTGTTTCGGGATTCTCGGCTTCGGGACGTTGCATCGTGGTCAACGACAAGCCGGCACGCGGCGTCCATGATCCCTGCGGCGGACCACTACCGGGTTTGTCATTGACAACGACTTGTTCCGCCGCACGCTCCACACCTTCGTTTCCATAGTAGACGTAGAATCGTTGCCCGGCTTGTGCATTCTCGGCGCGAAAGCTGAGCAAGGCATAGCGGCTCGCGTTGTGAAAGGTCAACTGAAAGGGAACCGGTTGGCCTGCCTCGTTGAGCACTCGAAAGTCGCTTCCATCCGTCTTCGCCCGCCCTTGGCAAAGCACCTTCACTGCCGCGGTATCAACTCCAGTAACAGGTTCCGCGATTTCAACCATCGCGCGCGAAGACCAATCCGTCAGATGCCAATCTTCGGCAATGACGAATGACGAAATACCTAGCAGGATGACGAATGACGAAATACCCAATGACTGTTGAAATGACGAATGACGAAATACCCAATGACGAAGGAGGATTGACATAACGGTCCGCATTCGAAATTCGGATTTCGTCATTCCTTCGTCATTGGGTATTTCGTCATTCGTCATTTACTACTCGTCATTCGTCATTTCTCGGCCTCCGATAGCGCTCGGAAGTAGCTCTCCAGCAACGACTCGTATCCTTCCGGGTATCCTTCGTCGGCCGATTGCAACAATTCCTCTCGAAGCTGAGCTGGCAACTCGCGGGCCTGGCTCAGTTGCACGGCGGTTGACCGATCTAGATTGTTGAACGTGGCTTTCAGCTTCTGCATCGCGACTTTTCGCTTGCGAGCCGCGTCTTCGTAGCGCAGGTCGCGCAAGTCGTCTTCGACCGACTTCATCAACTCGATGGCTTCGTTCAACCGTCGGCCCGTCACGGTCGTGGTGTCGAGCTGCCGGGCGACTTGTTCGGCCTTCTCGCGCATGCCGGCCTGTTTGGCACTGAGCCGTTCCATATCGCGAAGGAAATCGGGAGGCGTGCCGCCTTGTAGTCCGCGCCGTCCCGCACCGGCTTTCTTTCCGCCACCGGTCGAGCCGTTGGGATCAAGACGTCCCTCTTCCTTGAGCTTGCCTTCTTCGTAACGCTCGTTGTTCAAGCGGGCAGGCGTCTTGCGGCCCTCCAAACCACGAGCCGTATCGCCGACCATTTGGCCAGACGACTTCCCGCGCCGGCCGTCCCCTGCCCTGCCGCTGACTTCGTTCTTGTTCGGCAGATCGTTGCCGGTTTTGCCTTTGGCTGAGAAGTTGCTGATCGGGCCGTCCGAAACGCCCCAGCCGGCCTGGTTCAAGTTGTCACCCCACGCCGATGTGATGTCGTCGGCTTCGTCGTCGAAGTCATCCGCTTCTTGCAACAGCTCGCCGATCAAATCTTCGAGCGCATCGGGCAGCGGCATCTCGGGCATCTCCAGCGGACGCTTGTCGAGCGGCTCTTCCATGACCCATTGCAATGCATCGGGCGCATCCGGCATCCACGTTTCGAGATCTTCCAGCATCTCCGTTGCTTTGCTTGAGCCAGCGTCTTCCAACGCCACTTCAAGCTTCGTCGTCTTCGGGCGCGCGGCGACGGCCTCGATTTCTTCGAACACGCTGTTCACGTCGGCACGCAAGTTGAAGTCCTCGATGAAGCCCGTCGGCAGCTTCGTCAGTTCATCGACCGTGCCTTTGCGCCACTTCGCCCAGCGTTCGTGGAATTCCTCGAATTGCTTGAGCGCATCGAGTTGCTCGCCGCCCAATTCGTCAGCCGGCCGCTTCGGCAACTTCTCCAACTGGGACATCAGTTCGGTCTCGTCAACGACCAGGCGATCGAGGTCCGAGACCAGCTTCTCCAAGGCTTGCGACAGTTCTTTGTGCGCGGCTTCATCTTCCTTGCGGATACGCCGCAACGCTTCGCGAGCCTGTTCATTGCGTTGCAAGCGGTTAAGAAGATCCTGAAGTTGTTTGACGATCTCGTCCTGAACGGGCAACGAGTCGTTCCGCACAACGCCCGCCCGCGCGGCGTCTTTGGTGTCGCGGCCGGATTCCAGCAATCGGATCGCGTCGGCCATGAGCCCGGCATACAGCTCGTTCAACGTCCCGACCATGCTCGCGACCGGCAACGCACCCTTCTTCATCGCGCGAGCCAGTACGGCAGTGTTCGTGCGGATCTTGGTTTGCCGGAGGACTAGCGTCTCAAACTCAACGCCCGACGCGGACTGAGCGCGATTCTCGCGCTGCAACCGGATCAGCTCTTCGAGGACCGCGGCGTAGTCGTCCATTTGCAGTTCCATCTTGGCCAGCACTTGCTCGGGCGTGATGACGAAGATCGAGAATCTTCGCGACACCGCCTCGCCAGGCCCCGTGACCGTGTTGCGATCCATGGCGGTGGCCCAGTACTGCACGACGTCCCCCGGCCCGACGCCCGATTCGGCCAGATTCCACTCGAACTCGTCCACCGCTTTCGATTGCGGTTTGCCAGCGTGCGGGAAATGAGTCACTTCATGAACTGTCGTGTCGTCGTTGACACGATAGACTAGTCGCACGTCGCCCAAGCCGTAATCGTCGCGCGATTCGACTGCGAGCTTGATCTTGTCCTCGATTTTGATTTGTTCGTCGCGGCCGGGGACGGGGATCGAAATGCTGGGAGCCTGGTCCTTGATCAACGTGATCGCACTCCACAGAGGCGAGGCGTTGTCGTAGCCATCGGTGTCAATGAGCCGAATTCGATAGCGAGTTGGTGCGGTTAAGACCAAGTCAGTCAACTCGTTCCTTCCCGTCGCCTCGTCGCTCCAAACCACGAACTCGCTTGTCCAAGTCGTCCCGCCCGTCGAGCCCGACAGGTCGATGATCTCGCCCGCCTCGGTTTCCAACGCAGCTTGTTGAATTACTTTGCTGGCGGTTACTTGGAGCTTGACTCGAGTGCCCGCCAAAGCGGCGATCTCACCCGCGGACTCGGCAACGGTTTCTTCGGCTCGTTCGGTATAACTTGGGAACTGATACGTCACCCCGACACTTTCGACTCGCGGTCGCTGGACGACTTCCACGCCGCGAGGTTCGGATCGGTCGTCACCGGCGGCGATGTAGAACTGAAAGCTCTCCTTAACTTCGGCCGCCACGAAGCGGAACGATTCTGTTCCGTTCCCGGCTTTGATACGGCTCGGTTGCATCAGCACGGGGCGCCAGTTTTTTCCGTCACTGCTACGGAACAACGTGGCCAAGTCAGGTACGGTATCGCCACCGACGCGCACCGCGATTTCAACCGCCGCGCCTTCTGGATACCGTTTACCGTCGGCAGGCTTGATGGATTCTTCATCGATCTCTGTCGCGCGGTAGGGATCAATGTTAGCGATTGGCAACAGGACTCGTCCCAGTCCGTTGGCAAAGCGCGGAGCGAACAAGATCGCATAACCCACGAAGACCAGCATCGCGATGCCGGTTCCAATGGCGGCGCGCTTGACGGGCGTCCAATCAAGGCAGTCTTCCATTTCGAGGTCGAGTGTCGCTTGCGAAGCATCAGCGACAATCGCCGAGATGATCTCGGCCGAACCGTATTCCGCACCGCGTCCCAATTGCAATGCGTTGATCAGTTGGTTGTGAAGTTCGGGATGTTTCTTTTCGACGAGGGCCGCGAAGTAATCCTCGCGACGATCTTCCAGCCACCGCTGAATTACGAACGAGAAGACGAGCGTGCCCAGTCCACCCCACAGGATGCAGGCCATCAGAAAACGTCCGAAGAGCCCGAGCTGAAAAATGTTGTCCGCGGCGACCAGCGCGATCAGCACGGCCGCTCCGCCGGCTACGACCAACAAGGATCCCTCCACGACCTTGGCGATTCGCCACTGTCGGCGGACTTCGTCCAACTGATTAACAAGTTGCGGGTACGCGCCGATTGTGCTCATTGTCGTCTCCTTTTAATGTCGCCTTTCGCTCTGCGAAAGGCGACCCTCCTCACACCAAGTGATTCTTCCTTCTTAACACCCACTCACCGGTCACGGCCGCGATAAACATCAGGAACAAGAATGGCGAATCCCAATACTCAGTCCGCTGGACGCGGGCGTTGCGTCGTTCTTTCCGTTGGATGCTGTCAGCCAAATTGTCGGCGTCTTCAACGTCCACGTAAACGCCGCCGCTCTTTTGCGAGATCGACTTTAACAGCGAACGATTCGTGCCGGTGTCGGCCAATTCCAAATCCGAACCGTGGACGAGGAACTCGGCGGTTTTGTTGGCAACCGTCTTGCCCTCGCTCTTCAGCGAGGCGTTCACTTCGTACCGTCCGCCGGACGACGGATAAAAGCTCGCAACGAACAGATCGGGCTCGGCTGATCCGCTGCGGACTTCGATGGGGATCCGTTTGCCGGTCTCATCCGCGACTTCCACGACGATGTCGCCGGTCGCTTCTGAACCCGTATCCGTCTGCTTCCTCACGCGGATCGAAACTTCCTTGCCGACTTCATAGTCCGGGCGGTTCGTGCTGACAACGATCTGTGAGCGTTTCTCTTCGATGTCGCGTCCGGTGACCCAGCGAACTGTCTGGCTCCAAAAACGGGAATACAGTGTGTCGCTTTTGCCGGCGACGCGCGTGAGCCGCGTCCAACGCCAGGTCGTATCCGCGGTCACCACCATCGCGCGACCGGAGCCGTAACGCCCAGTGGCGATCACGACGGCCGGCTGTCCGTCGAGTCTGATGTTCGGATTGACGGCTAACACCTCCGCGCCAGCCTTGGCTCGCGCGACCAAGCTCGAACCGAGAAGCTGCGGTGCGGTGCTCCAGAGCGTCAGGTCTTTCACACCATCGCCGGTAATCTCAAAGATCGGATGCTGCCTCCCACGCTGAGTCAGATCCAAAACGAACGGCTCTTCCGATTGTTCAACTCCGTCATCCGCGAACACAACGGGCAGCACGCCCGCCAGCGGAGTGTTGCGGAAGCCGTCTGCACCGAACGAATGGTAACCGCCGAGCACCAGCAAGGCGTGTCCCTCGTCGACCCAGTTCTTCAACGCTTCGTACTCGCCGTCGGAAAGATAATCGCCTTCCATATCGCCGAGGATGACGAGGTCGAGGTTCTCCAATCGCTCGGGCGTGATCAACGTGTCGCCGGACGCGAGATCCACTCGCTCGGGATTGGCTCGCCGGACGACCGAGACCAGACTTACATCCGGATCGTCCTCCAGCCGGTTCTTCAAGTACTTGTATTCGTATCGCAAGAAGCCTTCCAAATACAACACGCCGATTGCGTCAGCATCAACTTGCAACGGAAAGTGCCGCGAGTTGTTGGCCAGCAGTTGCTCGCCGATGTCGGTCGAAACCGATGCCGTATAGACGAAACTTCCAGCTTCGCTCGGTGTAAACGTCACCGGCACGAGTTGTTCAACGGCTCCCTCCGGCAGAATCACTTGCTCACTCGCGTATTCTTCGCCGCCGCGTTTTGCCGTGACCGTCGCCGTGATCTGCGGTCCGGCGGACTTGGAGACCGGAATCATCACTTTGATCTCGTTGTTCACCATGACCCGCGGAGGAGCCTGCGGTTCGCCGACTTTCAAGTCCAAGCGGCTGGCCTCGGCGTCCGAACGGAAACCGATTGAATAGATCGGCGTGCCGGCTTCGGCCAAGGCGGCGGTGTCTTGGCGACCGGTGTTGTCGACGCCATCGCTGACGAGCACCAAGCCGACCAAGAGTTTGGAACGGAGTTGAGCCAGCGTTTCCGAAGCACCACTGGTCAGGTCGGTGCGTTCTTGCCGCGGCTGCTTCGGAATGTCATCCGTAATTCTCGTTCCCGTCATATCGAAGATGTCGACTTTCATTCGCGGCGCGGAGCGATCGGATTCGATCTGCTCGCGGAGTTGGCTCACCGCTTTCGTCGCCTTGGCGTAGCGTCCTTCGAGCGACATCGAGATCGAATCGTCCAGCACGACGGCAAGGTGGCCCGGATCGACCGATTCGTTTTCGTCCGTCCAGGTCGGCTTAGCCAAAGCGATGATCAACCCGAGCAGTCCGGCCGCTCGCAGCGCCATCAGCCCCCAGGTGACCCGACGTTCCGAGCGGAGGAAGATGTCTCGGTATGTCCAATACAACACGCCCGCGCCGGCGGCGATCATGATCACCCACAACCAAGTGTGTCGAACGCCTTCGAATTCTAGTGATGCAAGCATGTTCTTTTTCTCGTAGGACGGACACTGCCCGTCAGCCTAATGGTGGGCGAAGCCCACCCTACAAAAGCTCTAACTCACTCCGACCTCTTCCTCGACTTCTTGTGTCTCGTCCGATTGAGGCTGAGACCGTCCGTGGCCTGATGACACCACTCGTAACCGTCCGGTTGACAGCGACTGAGTTGGGCGGCCTTCATTCGGCTTCGCGATACGTCGCAAGCTGATGCGGTTCGCGAACCACGGCTCGAACAGAGCAACCGCCAACGCCAGATAAAGCAATACGTCCCACAACCGCAGTCCGCGGCGAGCGGAGATCGATGCTTCCGCGACCCGCGATGGGTTGTCGATATAGGAGACGAGCGCCCTTCCCGGCAGCAGCACATCCCGAATGCCTTGTTCGATACTCGCCTTGTCCGAAGACGACTCTGCGGAATCCGACAACACTCGATCGAGGTAAGTCAGGTCCGACTCGTAAGACTCGAGGTTCGCAACGAATATCTGGGCATTGTCAGGCGAGTTGGGTGCGTACATGGAGTACACACCTGCCTGCCGCGTGTCGTCGAAGGCGAACGGAGCGGACGAATCGCCGGTCGTGCCAACATTGCCTATCGATCCATCCGGCTTCTTCACCAACAACTGCGACAGGCCTTCGGTTGCCGAGACTTGCACGGGGACAGAATCGCCGGTGTTGTAAAAGTTCTGCCGGCCCATCGGTTCCTGCGACAAATAGCCAACCAGCCGATAGATCCAAGGCAGGTAAGCCGGTCGCACAGGAAAATTCGTCCAGTCGCGGTCGCACGTCGAAGCGAACAACATCACATGCCCTTCGCCGAAGGACCGTTCGCACAACAGCGGAGCGCCGGTGCTGGTGCGCATCAAGACCGCCGAGTCGCCCGGTTCGAAATCCCAAACCGCTTTCATCGTCACACTACTCAGACTACCTGCCGTTCCGTCGTCGAAGGCGGCCAACACGACGTGACTGTCATCCGTGTCACCGATCCGGATCTCGCCTGTCTCCGCCGATGGATCACCTGCGATGCTGGTTAACCGACCTGGCAACAAACCTCCGTGCATTCGATTGTTGCCGACCAGCGTCTGGTTGTAGAACGAAGCGTTCACCTTGTCTCCCAGGAACACAAGCAGGCTGCCGCCTTGATCGACGAATGTTTCCAGTTTCTCAACGGCCTGCGATGACAACGATTCAACATTGGCCAGAATCACCACGCGAACTCCGGTCAGGTCGCTGCCGGCCAGCGAGTCGGGCAGCGCCATCGTGACGTCGATAGGACTGGAGCCAGTCGCGCTCGCGCCGAGCGCTGCCTTCAGAAAGAACACTTCATCCAACCGATGGACACCAGACGGGGCACCGTTGACTGCCAAAACCTTGACGCTGTCGAGCACCTCGAAGGCAAAGTAGCGGCGATTGTCGCTCGCGAGCGATTCATCAGCGACTTGCACGTATCCGCTATGCCAGCCGCCTTCATCAAACGAGTGATAAAAAGTCGGCGTCGCCCAACGGCCTCCTGACAACGCATCGATCTGCTGTTGGCCGACCTTTTTGTCGTCGATGAATAACTCGACGTCGCCGCCCGCGACTTCGTCGGATTGGTTGCGTATGTGCGGTTTGATCGAGAACGGAACTCCGACCATCGGCCGCGAGGCTGCATACTGTACGGCGGTGACCGCCAGGTTGTGAGGTTGCCGCGGCCGAATGCTGACGAAAAAGAAGTTGACGTCGGCCGCACCGCTAGTCTTTTCCTCGAGTAACTCCCATCCGGCGTCTTGCAGGTCGCTCAGCACATAGACTTCGCGGCTGGCGGTTGACGAGCCGGATTGCACGAGTTCTTCCGCGCGCACGACGGCCCGTGACAAGTCCGTGCCGAGACTCTCGACCTTCGCCATGTCGATGGCTTGTCGAACATCACCGAGTTCGGGGGTCGGCTCATCGAACACGACTTCGGGGCCCGCATCGCGGCGTCCCGCGAAGACGATCGCGGCGTGATCTCCTTCTCGCAATCCGTCGAGCAAGTCCCCGGCCGCTCGTTTGGCTTGTTCAAGCAGCGTTTCGCCGTCTTCGACGTAACCCATGCTTGCTGAATTGTCAACGACGAGGACGACCGTTCGGCTCTGGCCACCTAAGAGAAACGACTGGCCGCTTGGCCGAATCAGCGGTTGGGCCAACGCCATCGCGAACAGCGCGCACAACGCCATCCGCGCCGCCAACAGCCACAGTTCCTTGAGCCGACTCATGCGATACGAACGCAAGAACTGGTCGGTCAAGAACCGCGTTGTCGAAAACCGGATCTTCTTCGTGCGTCGCGAACGGCTGAGGTGAATAATCAGCGGAATCGCCGCTGATAGCAGACCGATGAGGAAGATTGGGTTGAGGAATGTCATTGGTTGAGTATCGGTCTTGAGTTCGTGTTACGCTGTTAAGGACGAATGACGAAACACCCAATGACGAAAGAATGACGAAGGTCGAATATCGAAATGGGCGGTGAGCATCCTTACGATCTGGAAGAAAGAACGGCGTTGTTTGGTGAGGCGGTGATCGATTTCGCCAAGAAATTCCCGATCACGCCCGTTACGAGCCGTCTGATTAATCAAGTCGTTGGTGCGGGGACAAGCGTGGGTGCGAACTATTGCGAGGCTGACGATGCAGTTTCTAAAAAAGACTTTCGCCACAAGATTAGCATCTGCAAGAAAGAAGCTCGTGAGACCAAGTTCTTTATCCGCATGATCGTCCGCGCCGTTCCCGATCTGCGCGAAGACGCCAAACCACTTTGGCAAGAAGCCAAAGAGCTGCACCTGATCTTTGCTAAGATCTATCGCGGCTAACCTTTTCTTCGTCATTATGAATTCGTCATTCTTTCGTCATTGGGTATTTCGTCATTCGTCATTACCCCCGACCCTCAAATCATCATCATCTGTCTCTTCGCTAGGAACGCGCCGAGGAAGGTGTCAAAGCGAATATTCGTTTCCGTCAAGACGTGATCGATTTGTGCTTCGAGACAACCGCCCCGCACGTTTTCAAGAAAGTTCGTGACTTCTTCGAGGTACGCGGCACGGAAGGCACGCGGATCGCTGGTGATCTCGCGGCCGGTCTCCATGTCCTCGATGCGGCTGACGTCGTCGAAGGGGAAAGTCAGTTCCGCCGGGTCGAGCGTTTGAAAGACGATGACTTCGTGCTTCTTGTGCCGAAAGTGCTTCAGTCCGCTGATCAGCTCGCTCGGATCGTCGAATAGATCCGAGATGATCACCACCAACGATTTTCGCTTGATCGTCTCGGCCAGTTGATGAAACGTGTCGCCGAGTTTCGTCTCTTTGCCGACGGTCGTGGCTTCGAGTTGCTCCATCAAGACCCGCAAATGTCCGGGGCCTTGGCGCGGCGGCACCTGGTTACGGACTTGGTCGTCGAAGGTGATCAAACCGACAGCGTCATGTTGAAACGCCAGCAAGTACGAAAGGCTGGCCGCCAGAAATGAACCGTACTGGAGCTTCGTGAGCGAGCTTTCGAACTTGTAGTCCATCGATGCCGACGTATCCAGCAGGATGTAGCATCGCATGCTGGTCTCTTCTTCGTACTGCTTGACGTACAGCTTGTCGCGCCGACCGAAGACACGCCAGTCGATGTGGCGAGGGTCAACGCCCGGCGTATATTCGCGGTGCTCCGCGAACTCGACGGAAAAGCCCTTATGCGGGCTCTTGTGCATCCCGGCGAAAAAGCCTTCGACGACTTGCCGCGCAGCCAGTGACAAGTTTTTCAACTTGCCAAGTGCCTGAGGGTCGAGGTACTTGTAGCGGGGCGTGTTGGTGGGCATGTCGGGGATTTACGGGGTCGAAGTGGCAAACATGGCGGGGGTAATGACGAATGACGAAATACCCAATGACGAAGGAATGACGAAGCACGAATGACGAAGGCCCTGCGTTGCTATTCGGGTTTCGACATTCTTTCGTCATTCGTCATTGGGTGTTTCGTCATTCCCGCGTGATTCACGCGTAACTCTCCGCCAGCGGTTCTTCGACGACGTCAAGCAGCATCTCGACGAGGCGATCGGGCGTGACGCCGTCGGCTTCGGCGTGGAAGTTGGCAATGATGCGGTGCCGCAAGACCAGCGGAGCCACCGCGCGAACGTGATCGCAGGTGACGTTGTATTCGCCTTCGATCGCGGCTCTTGCCTTGGCACCAAGCACGAGATACTGAACGGCTCGTGTGCCGGCTCCCCAGTTGACGTACTCTTTGGTGAAGCCGGGCGCGATGTCGTCGTCGGGACGCGTCGAACGAGTCAGATCAACCGCGAAGCGTGCAACGTGGTCGCTGATTGGCAGCCGGCGAACGATTTGCTGCAAGGCCGAGATTTCCTCGCCGCTCAGCACTTTCGAAACCTGGACATCGATGTCGCTGGTCGTCGACTTCGCAATCTGCATCTCTTCCTCGGGCGTGGGGTAGCCGATGCGGATGTCGAACATGAAGCGATCCAGCTGGGCTTCCGGCAACGGATAAGTCCCTTCCTGCTCGATCGGATTCTGTGTCGCGAGGACAAAGAACGGCCGCGGCAAGTCGTACGTTTGACCGCTGACGGTGACCTGCAACTCCTGCATTGCTTCCAGCAGAGCCGCTTGCGTCTTAGGTGGCGTCCGGTTGATTTCGTCAGCCAGCAGAATGTTGGCGAAGACCGGGCCTTTCACAAACTTGAACTGGCGACCGCCCGTCGATTTATCTTCCTCGATGATTTCGGTGCCTGTGATGTCCGATGGCATCAAGTCGGGAGTGAACTGGATGCGGTTGAAGCCAAGGTCGATGGCCTGGGCGATGGTTCGCACCATCAACGTCTTCGCCAACCCCGGCACGCCGACCATCAAGCAATGGCCTCGCGAGAAGATCGCGGTGAGCAAATCGTCGACGACATGCTCCTGGCCAATAATGACCTTGGCGATCTCCGCTTTCAGTTTCTCGCGGCTCTCGCCCAGCCTTTTGATCGCGGCAAGATCGCCCTCGGTCTCCGGACCGGATTGCAAAAGAGGATTCTGAGCTACCGACATGTTTACCTCCAAGGATTGGTTGTGTTTCGATTTCGTTGGCGAGCGGGGGACGTCAGTCCCCTGATCACGCCATTGGTTTGAGTTCCATCAGG
>JAQBZB010000550.1 GCA_027622275.1 Planctomycetota bacterium
CGAATTGTTTAATCAATATCTAGTTACCGCGCTACCCCAAGTTGCCTAAAGTGCGCGTTGGCCGTGCCTGCTCATCGTAATCAACTCGCGAGCGGTTCTTGATGCTGATACAAACGGAGAGCAGCGGAGCTGGAGCCGGATCGTGCTGGACCGATGGGCTTGATAGCAAGTCAGGCGATTCATGCCGGCGCGCCGTTCGCAGTCCGTTTACCAAGGTCCGCAACTGCCGATCCGCGATCGGTCGTGGGACGATGTGATAATCGCCCGGCTGAGTTTCCAGCGGCTGCTGACCTCCGCCGATGCTCATGTGGCGATAGTGGGACTTGCCGCGAAGGACCATAAACCGGTCGGCTTGTGCCGTGGGATACTTGATGAACTCCTGGCCCAGGTGGCGGTGAATACGCGCGAAGAACTCGGCGTCTTCTCCCGTGTCCTGCGCCGCGTAACCTCCAACACCCTCCCACAGGCTCTTTCGCAGCAGCACGGTCGGGTGGCTTAGCCATCCGGGAACAGTCTGGTTGTCGTGCAGGAAATCTTCGCCCCAGTACGCCAAGAATCCGTCCGGACGATAGAAATCGGTATCCCATCGTTGCAGTTCGGCCAATGAGAAAGATAGACGCCACGGGAGGTAGACATCATCGTCATCCCAGATCGCCAGGAACTCGCCGCGCGATTTCTTAATACACTCGTTGCGTTTCTCGCCCAGCGACGAGCAGCGTTGGGACGTATTGAACACACGTACGTTGGGCAGTTCACAGTGAAAGACCTGGCCCGCGCAATCGTTGAGGATGACCAACTCCTTGGCCGGATAATCCTGATCCAAAAACATCTTCACCGCTTCGTGGACGTACCGCGGACGCCCATACGTCGGCATGATACAGCTGATCAGCGGCAACGCGCCTACGGCTTGGACCGCGTCAAAGGTCATCGCAGCTCCATCCATTCACGAAAGACCCGCTCCCAAGTTCGCATCGCGGTCTCGAGGCCCCATTCGCGAGTCAGTTTCTCCTTCGCGCTCCGCCGCATTCGGTCGCGTTCCTCCCGCTCGAATGCGCATCGCGACGCCTTGTAGACAAACTCGCGATCGTCGGCACACAGCCAGCCCGTCACGCCATCTTCGACTTGAAGCTGCCAGCCGCCGCGATTGTCGACGACGAGGATCGAGCCGGACGACATCGCTTCAAAGCCGACGCGAGGCAGGTTCTCGAACGTCTCGGTTGTCATGATGATCGCTTCGCAGTATCGATAGAACTCCTGTTGCGAGACGCCGCCTTCAGCAACCGTGCGGATGTACGGATCGGGATCGCAGCCGAATCGCCCTCGGGCGCGGTGGTCCCAGCCGACGATCAACCCTTCCTTCAAAACGGGCGCGGTCATTGTCTCGTAAATCCACAGTTGCCGGCTGCCGAACTTATCGGCGTCGCCCCGCGAGATCCTTCCAAAACGAAACTTGTCGCCGGGCCTGGCTTCGTGATACGGGAAGTCTTCGGTGTGGAAGTACGGAACGAAGTGCAGCGGCCGGTAGGTTCCGAGCGTCTTGAGCTTCCCGCTCACCCGCTCGAAGGCGTGCTGCGTCTGGTAAAGATGAAAGTCGATCAAGCCGCGCTGCTGCATCTCCAACTCCCGGTCGAAGTTCCACGTCATGCAGTTCACGAACGAAGTCGATCGGGCATAGCGGCGAATCTCGGGAAGCTGCGCAAGGAACTCGCCGTTGCAGAACGAGATGCAGTGCAGGCCGTCCAACGACTTCCAATCGCACGGGTCGTGATAGATGCAGCCGCGTTGCTCCATCTGCATGGCGAGGGCGTTTCCATCGAGCGGTCCCGTGTGGCAGATGTGAACCTGGATGCCCATCGCTTGCCAGCAGCGGATTTGGTGATCCAGCTCCGTGTCCGCGCCTCCCAACCGGCTCGGGTGCCCAACCACGCACAAAGCGTCGATCGCCGGCGAATGCGGTGCGCGTTCCGGTAATTGTGCCACTTGTACGGCCACGTGAATCAAACACGGAGAAAGTTGTCGGGTCGCTGCCCCGTAATCTCGACCGCGCGTGAAGCAACCTGCGTCGAGAGTTGATATTATGGTTGAGCCGACTTGCAATCTCAAACGGATCTCGCGCGATTCATGACCGCTCACTCATCCGACGACCCGAAAAACGTGCTCGACGCGACGCAGGGGTACTCCCGCGACTCGTCGTCGCATCGCGAGAACCCCGAGCCGCCGCTGCCCAACCGCATCGGTCGGTACGCTGTCCGCGGAAGGCTGGGCCGCGGCGGATTCGCCGACGTTTTACTGGCTCACGATGATCAACTCGACCGGCAGATCGCCTTAAAGCTCCCGCGGCGCGACCGCTTTCAAGACGACACGCAATTGCGGGCGTTCGTGGAAGAAGCCCGCACGGCCGCCCGGCTGCAACATCCCGGCATCGTGACGGTCTTCGACGTCGGCAGCGAAGCCGAAACGCCGTTCATCGTGCTCGAATACATTCGCGGCCGCTCGTTGGCACATCTGCTCGAACACGAGTCCAGAGAACCTGACATAGCCCACAAGTTCATTGGGAATTTTGGGAATTCTTGGCGAGGGTAATGG
>JAQBZB010000551.1 GCA_027622275.1 Planctomycetota bacterium
GGACTCAATGGTATTGGCATACCCGATCTGATTATTACACAGAATGCCATACAGAACGATCTGCATCTGCTGACCAGCGATAAGCACTTCGGCTCAATTAGCGAATACATCCCCTTGTCCCTCTATACAGAATAGGTTGCACATCCACACACACGAACTATGTATGTTGCCCGAAGACGTGTTCCTCCTTCCTCATTTGCATAAAGGCGGATTCGTATTCCGGCTTGCCGGCATTATCAGCAAATATGGGATCTGCCCAATTGTCTACAATGTCTATGAGAGACTAAGGGCTCGTAACAAAATTAACGGTCGATTTCAATTGGTGGTCGATGGTCGGATGGTATAGTTCCAGTCTCCGTGGAAGTCGTGCGGGGCGAGATTTATCTGATTCATTTGCGCGTCTGTCACTTTGATCCCTTGAGGATAGGTTCTCTTGTCGATCTCGGATCGGACGCGAAGGCCGGCTGCGGTGGTTGTCCCGGCGATGAGGTTTACGGTCGCGGCCAAGCTGACAAGAGGTTTGCCTCGCCAGTTCATGGCGATGAAGGAGAACAGGCGATGCTCGATCTTGTTCCACTTGCTGGTACCGGGTGGATAGTGGCAAACGGTGATTGTCAGTCCAGTACGATTCGCAAAGCGCTGTAACTCCCATTTCCACAGTCGGGTCCTTGCGCCGTTGCTGCCGCCTGCGTCGGCCGTGATCAGCAGATGCGTCATTGCGCCGTAGGAGGGTCGTCCCATGTGCTTCCACCAGCTTCGGATCGCATTCACAGCGAAGCTGGCCGTGTCGTGATCAATGCCGACACTGACCCAGCCTTCGTCGCGGCTAAGATCGTATACGCCATACGGGATCGCCTTGCCCTGCGCGGGAACCACGAAGTCGTGCACTTTCACACGCTCGGGTTCACCCTTGGGTCGCCATTCCCGCCCGGGATTCTTGAAGTCGCCGATCAACTCTTTCTTCTTTGTGTCCACCGAAACAACCGGGAGACATTGCTGCCGATGATGAAGCACCAGGTCATTGAGGTAGACGAACTGAGCATCGCGATCCGGGTGTGCAGATCCTTCCTTGGTCTTGCGATTCGCCTGAAGCGTGTAGTCGTGCTCGTGCAGCAAGCCGGCCACGATGCGGTGACTCACCGAATGTCCCATTGCCTGCAACTCACAGGTCAATTTCCGCAGGCTCTTCGATGTCCATCGTAGCGGACTATCGTCGGGGTTCCCTGCCGTCGTCGGCTCGACCAGAGCGCTCAGGTCCGGCCACAGCGTCGGATCGGTATCCACGGTTCTTTTGCGACCAGCACCGGGACGACGCGTGCGAGCCGTGTCCATAGGAGCTTCGTTTGACTTCAACTCCTGAATGCCGCGAGAAACGCGCGTCGCCGACATGCCTGTGGCTCGCACCACCAACGCGATTCCACCGTGACCTACCGCGCTAGCTTCTGCAGCAGCCCACAGGCGCAGCGTGCGCTCCGTCAGCATCGGAGCCAACGCTTCGTATTTCATGCGAAGGGTCTCGGCGTTCATACACCAATTGTAAGACCGCTCTCACGAAAAGTATAGCACTAATTTCGTGACGGGCCCTTAGTATCCATAGTATCACGAATTATCTATGATGACCCTTTCGCGAATTCAGCAAAACATCTCGGCCAACCATCCCCTCCCGGCCAACCAAGAGGACGGGAAAACAAGAGCGGCAGTTGCCCTCATCCTCCACGAAGACAACACGGGGCTCCAACTCCTCTTCCTTGTCAGAGCCGAGCAGGACGGGGATCCCTGGTCTGGCCACATCGCCTTTCCAGGCGGAAAGTTGGAACCGGTGGACATCGGACCCCGTGAAGCGGCGGAACGGGAGACAAAAGAAGAAACGGATCTCGATCTTTCTCAAGCAGACTACTTTGGCAGACTCGATGACGTTGTCGGCGCCACTTTACCGGTGGTTGTCTCAGGCTTTGTCTACAACGTAGAGAAGATTCTTTTGCCGCGATTGAATCACGAAATCAGGGAATCCCACTGGGTGTCGGTGGAAATGCTATTAGACCCGGACCGCCACCTCCAGCACCGGTTTCAGTTTCAAGGCACAGACAGCATCTTTCCTGCAATCGACATACTCGGTCCGGGCAAGCCCATATTATGGGGGCTCACCTATCGGCTTGTGGGCCAACTGCTCCAGTTGGGAGGGCACGGCCTCCCTGGTATGTCACCCACCACCTGAGTCATCACTTCGGACCAAACTGTGAACTCAAAAGACCTTTGTTTCTTGTCGGCCCTGGACCTGAAAGCATTGTATAAGCGGCGGGACCTATCCCCTGTTGAATTGGTCAAGGCTGTCCTCGACCAGATCGACGAGTTGAGCCCTCGCCTGAATGCCATCGTAACAGCCACTCCCGATCTGGCACTGAGACAAGCCCGAGCCGCCGAAAAGGCATACGCTGAGGAAGATGCTCCTGCCCCGCTCCTGGGCATCCCGGGCTCACTCAAGGACCTGACTCCCACTGCGGGTATTCGTACAGCCCGAGGGTCACTCCTCCACAAAGATTGGATCCCCGACTATAACGCGCCTCTGGTCGACCGCCTCTA
>JAQBZB010000552.1 GCA_027622275.1 Planctomycetota bacterium
CGAATTGTTTAATCAATATCTAGTTACCGCGCTACCCCAAGTTGCCTAAAGTGCGCGTTGGCCGTGGGATGAGTTGCCAGAACAATCTCAAACAGATTGGCTTGGCGATCCACCTGTTCCACGATCAGTATCGCGCGTTGCCGCCATCACGGAGCTATGACCATTACACGTCGTGGGCCTTTCTGATTCTTCCTAACTTGGAACAAGAGAATCTATTTGACGGCTGGGACCCGCAACTCAAGTATTACTACCAGCCGGACGTTGCTCGCTTGACATCCATCGAGAACTACATGTGTCCGTCCCGTCGCGGCGGCAAACACATCAGTACCACGGGCGACGACATTTACTCGGCCTACGAAACCAGCGGCCACGTCCCGGGAGTGCTTGGAGACTACGCTTGTTCGGCTGGACACGGACCGGCCGGTGTTTGGAATTGGACGAATTCAAATGGCGCATTCATCATCGGTTCCGGCGTGACCGATCCGCCGACAGTTCCTGCTTGGGATTTCGCACCACCCGGCGCGAAGCTGATTCAATGGAGAAGCCGCACCGCTTTCAAGAATCTGACGGATGGCACCAGCAACACGATTCTCGTGGGCGAAAAGCATGTCCGGCCTTCGCGATTCGGCATCTCGCCCGAGGACGGCGCCCTGTATAACGGTGATCATCCTGGCAACTTTTCACGCTGCGGCGGGCCCGGTTATCCGATCGCAAGATTCCCCACGGACACCTATCGCAATAACTTCGGCAGCTCGCATCCGGGGATCTGCAACTTTGTCTTGGGAGACGGCAGCACTCGAGCCGTTAGTATCCAAATCTCGACGGACACGCTCGGTCGATTGACGAATCGCGCTGATGGGAAAGTCGTACCGCCATACTAGCACCATTATTGACGGCCGCGCGGCGCATACTCGACCGTTATGTTGAACTCGTTCTTCCCAGGCTTCACGTCGAATTCCAATTTGGACGTGTTGAAGTCGGCAAATCGCAGGTGAAGTTTCGATTGCTCCAGTCTTCCGGGCCGTTCGGCACCGGTTCCGATCTCGTGATTCGAAACGATGACGGCGCGATGACGGCCTTCGACCGCTCCATCGTCCATCGCGAAAGTGCCCATCTCGAAGGTGCCGTCCTCGCCGATTTCGCTGGTTGCCATGATGGGCATTTCGCGGTCGAGAGCTTCAAACTCGATCGTACCCTCCGCCAGCGTCTGGCCGTCCGGGAAACGGACAACGCCGCGCACTTCATAGGTCTTCGGATTGCCATTCGAGCAGCCGAGTGCTGCAACGAGCAGCCAGGCGAAAGGCACCAAGCTTCGCATCGGTGACATGACTTAAGACCTCGCAATACACGATTCGGAAACAGCAACTTATCTTGACCGAAGCGAAGCAGTGGGTCCAGATGCCAGACCACACGATCAGCCGCCGGGCAGTAACTTGCGCAATCGAACGTCAGCACAACTTGAATTCGCAACGAGAATCTCATGTACTAGAGACGCTGGTGAGAGGGTGAACCTCTAGGCGTCACGAGTCACCTTCTCCCATCGAAAACTCCGTTCAACATGCAGCCGACTCGCACCAGAGTGCTGTTCGTCGAAGACAATCCTGTCGATGCACGAATGGTCGAGAGTTCGTTGGCTCGATCGGCCCACGCGAGTTTCGAGTTGCTCAACGTCGCGGACCTCGCGAGCGCGCTGTCTGCTTTGCGTGGCAGTGACGAATTTGATGCGGTCTTGCTCGACTTGATGTTGCCGGACAGCCTTGGAGGCGTCGAGACGATACGAGCCATCCACGAGATTCATGGCGAGATTCCGATGTCGTCTTCACGGGGATGGCGGACATGGAACTCGCGCTGGCCGCCGTCCGTGAAGGCGAGCAGGACTATCTCGTCAAGGAACAAGTCGACGCCGAGACGGTTGTGCGTTCGATCCACAATTCGATCGAGCGAGTGCGCCACACGATCGACGAGCGGGCGCTTCGTGAAGCCCGACACCAGCTTGGCATGGGTGGCCGCGTGCAACAAGGGAAGTTTCCGCCTCACGCTCCGAATCTGCCGGGTTACGACATCGCCGGCTTGTGCGTTCCCGGGGAAACGACGGGAGGCGACAATTTTGACTACTTTCCAATTGCCGACCGTTACTTCGGGATGGCCATTGGCGATGCGAGCGGCCACGGACTGGGACCGGCAATGGTTAAAGATCGTCCAAGAGCTGGTTATGTTTTGAAGCTCGAAAGGGCGTCTGCCTCGGACTCGTGGATTTCGAAGACTCGGTCGAGGTGCATAACCTGGAGGATGCCATGAACGATTGGCGTCAGGCAACATAGCTTCACTTATCCGCCTGCTGATGACACTTGGTGTTTGGTGCGAAGCAGGACTTCAATGGTGGCGGATGTGATAAACGCGACTTTGTTGAGGTTCAAGAGCAATTGCGTCGGTTTTTCGTTCGAAGTGATATCGGACAACTCCGCGCTCAAATCGTCTAGCCCGGATTATTCATCAGCCGCCTGGCGATCGCGGTAGGGACCGCCGTTGCCGGCGGCCCCCCGCACAGATCCGTACGTGAAGTATTCCCTCATACGGC
>JAQBZB010000213.1 GCA_027622275.1 Planctomycetota bacterium
GGACTTTTTGGCCGCGATTCGCGGGATTATAGCGGCAGGGCGCAAGCCCTCCGGTATCGCAGCAGCACCGAAACACCGGAGGGCTTGCGCCCTGCCGCTAAAAAATCCTTCACGGCGTTGCTTGTCGGGGCTAGCGCGATCGTTGCAATGTCTCTGGCTGACTTCGGTACAGCGAATGATCTGATGCCTGGCATTTGTATCTACTTGCCGTTTCTCGGTGGCGGTGTGTGGCTCGTTGCGAAAATCTTTGTCTGGACACGAGGCTGGAGGCTGGTCCCGCCACATGGAGCCAGCGAGTTTCCAAAGTTGCGCATCTGGCATCTGCTCTGATGCACTTTCGTTGCCGCCGTGTATCTGGCAATCGGTCGCGAGTTGATCGAAGACACCGAGGAGTTGCTTGGCGCGGAGATGGTGGGCCTCGTGCTTTACATCACAATTCCCGCGGTGGTTTGCACCGGGTTCGCCTGTGCTCTCGCCAGAATCATTTTAGTACCAGGTAATCCCAGGGCGCTCACACATGCAGCACTGCTCGCGACGAGTGCGTTTGTCGTAATCGCGTGTGGATGGACTGCGGTCCTTCTAGTTTCCGGCGGAGCCGACTCGCCATTAAAGGTGTCGCTCGCGATTGTGCTTTACAGCTCACTCACCGCGCTCGGCGTCTTCGCCTCGCCCTGCTTTACCTTTCTTATGTTGCGGATGGCGAAGTATCGCTTCATCATGCCGGGAAGGTCAGCCTGATACGTGACGCCTGACCTGTGGACGTCGTGCATCTGGCGACGATGGTGGCCCGCTCGCCTTGAACAGGGATGTGAAGTCAGGCTCGAAGACTGGCTGACGACTAAGCCTAAGATGTTGGGCGACCTGCATCACGTTTGACCTGGCAACTTACGAGATCGGTGCCAGTAGAACATCACGACGCTGATTATCGGCGGAGCGTTGCGGGGTGGCAAGCAGGATGATAGCCTTGGAGATGGCTCGCAGAGTCGCGAACTCGAGTCGCTGGTCATGCCGCGTGTTAGAATGTACCTTCGAATAACTCATCGAACCAAATGTTGCCCCAGGGAACATTCTTAAGTCGTTGAGCGAGGCCCGCTTCATGCTGATTCGCATTCCGTTGGTTGCCTTCGTTAGCTGCCTCGCGCTCGGTGCCGAGTCGATTGCCTGCCTAAACACTTACGGAACGACCTTGCATGGACATTCCACGGTCTCAAGTGAGGGACCTCTTGCCGATGAACTGCGGCGAGCCAAAGTCGATCGGGAAACGTGGGTGATGCGGGAAGCCGAACTTGCACAGGGACTCGAATCGGCCGACTATATGCGCCGATCGGATTACGCCGTCGCACTAATTTACTTGGGACGATATGACGAGGCGATTCGCATTTTGCAAGAAGTCGAGCGGGAGCACCCGGGCGAGTACATCGTTGCGGCCAATCTTGGAACAGCTTACGAGTTAACCGGCGACCTCGAAGAGGCACTTCTCTGGATCAAGCGGGGCGTTGAACGAAATGCTGATTCTCACCAGGGGTCTGAATGGCTGCATGTCGAAATCCTGCAAGCCAAATTGCAGCTGGCAAAAGACCCTCATTGGTTGAAGACGAATACTGTCTTGGGAGTGGACTTCGGCAACGGACCAGTGCCATCCCAGCCCCGTGCAGATCTTGTCGATTCAATGGGCAGGTCCCATGACCTCGAAGATGTTGCCGGCGCGCTTGAGTATCAATTGGTCGAGCGGTTAAAGTTTGTACCACCCCAAGATCCTATCGTCGCTGACCTTCTTTTTGATCTGGGGAACGTCGTCGCACTCATGAAGATTGTCGAACAAGCCATCCCCATTTACGAATTTGCGAGGGAGTACGGTATGCAAAACCCCACGCTATTGGACCGGCGAATCTCGCAACTGCAGGAATTGGCGGCCTCCAATCCCCGATCCGGGCAGCGCGAAGGCGCACTGACAGTAGGAGTGATCGTGGGGGCCGGTGCGTCGTTTCTCTGCCTTATCGTCGTTGTTCCAATTGTCGCTGATGTGGCATACAGGCGTCTCGCGCGTTCACGGGCCAGTGTGCGCTGATGTGTTATCGGCAGGCCGATTACGCCCGCTGGTTCGCCTCTGGAGGTGATTGAGATTTCGCCCTACATTTTTGCAATCTTGGTGCGTCGGAAAATGTGCCGGAGGAACTTCGAAGGTTACGACGCGTCTCCCACAGTGGCGACACGTCTTACGGCGGCGAATCCGACCGTCGCGCAACGGCTCGGTGTGTGTCGTGGCAAAGTGCTGGCAACCGCACTGCGGACAGCAGATGCCTCGATCAGATCGCGGAAGTGATGTGGATTTCATAGGCTTCGGCCCCGCTGGAGTTCGGCAAAGCTAAGGCGTTGGCGTGGTGGGGCGGGAATCTCGTCTGTCCCATGTAACGATACACCTTGCATCGAGGCCGCCACCGCGCAGCCGACGAGGCCGTCAAACCGATGGTTGTCGCCGCGTTCTGGTCGCATCTTCCATTCGTCCACGGTGCGACCACGCCCTCCGGTCTTCACGCGATATTCAGCCGACAGATGCTCCGGGAGATGAAGCTGACGGCTCGTTCGGCAATGAGGTTGTAGTCATCGAACGCGTGGCCGCCGCCGGAAGTTTCGAGATCGCACTCGCGCGGAACACCTAACGAATAGAGCTTCATGCGTAATCGAACGGCGCTCTTGGTATGCCGATGGATCAGCGCGACATGTAATCTGGAAGCCCCCACGATTCCCGTTATCGAATGAACTGTTAAACTTTGTCGCACCGGGATGTGCTTTGGAATGCCTTCGGCACCAAGACTAATAAACCGGCAGTGCAACCATCTGACCCGACAATGTTCGACCCAAGCTGGAGGAAACACTGGATGAATCGCCATCAACTCTTGAACAATCGACATCGCTCGCGCAGCAACCGGATATTGATCGGTTGGGCGCATGGGCTGGTGCTGTGTCTGTTGGCCTGCTGGTTCTGCGGTGCGGCGGCAGCGGACGAGGCGGGTGGGTGGAAGGCGGGGGTGGCGCGGGTGGTCATTACGCCTGAGAAATCAGTGTGGCTGGCGGGGTATGGATCGAAGCGGCCGCCGGATGGGAAGCTGCATGATCTGTGGATGAAGGCCCTCGCTCTGGAAGATGGCGACGGCCGGCGCGTCGTGTTGATCACGAGCGATTTTCAAGGTGTCCCCAAGAACATGAGCGATCGCGTGTTCGAGCAGCTTCGGCAGCAGTTCAAGCTGGAACGGCAACACGTGATGTTCACGTTCTCGCACAATCACTGCGGGCCGCGGCTGGGGGACGATCTGATCGATTACTATCCGGTCGAAGCCGAGCAGGAAACGCTGGTCAATGAATACACGGATCTGATGGTGACCAAGTCGGTCGCGCTGGTGGGCGAGGCGCTAGCGCAACTCGCGCCGGCTCGGCTGCAAATGGGCACGGGCCAAACCACCTTCGCCGTGAATCGCCGCAACAACCGCGAGGCGGACGTGCCGGCTCTGCTGGCCGCCGGAACGCCGCTGGTTGGGCCGGTCGACCATGCGGTGCCGGTGGTGACGGTGACTCGGCTCGACGGCAAGCTGGACGCGGTGCTCTTCGGCTACGCCTGCCACCCGACGACGCTGAGTTTTCTGACTTGGTGCGGCGACTATCCGGGCTTCGCACAGCTCGAAATTGAAAAGGCTCACCCCGGCGCGACGGCCATGTTCGTCAACACGTGCGGGGGCGATCAAAACCCGCTGCCGCGCCGCAGCGTCGAACTGTGCCAACGTTATGGCCACATGCTGGCGACGGCGGTCGAGGAAACTTTGCAACAGCCGCTGAAGCCCATTTCGCCGGGCCTGCGCACCGCCTTCGAAATCGTCGACCTGCCGTATTTGAACACCGTTTCGCGTGGCGAGTTGGTCGAGCTATCCCAAGATGAAACTGGCATCAAAGGCCGCTGGGCGCGGCGGCTGCTGAAAAAGTTGGAGGCGGGCGACGACTTTGAAGCTGCTTATCCGTACCCAGTCCACGCTTGGCGGCTGGGGAAGGAGATGTTGGTCATCGGCATGGGGGCCGAGACGGTGGTCGATTACGCGCTGCGGTTCAAACGCGAGTTCGGCGAAGGGACCTGGGTCTGCGGCTATGCGGACGACATGATTTCGTACATTCCGTCGCGCCGCGTGTGGGAAGAGGGTGGGTACGAAGGGGGCTCGAACCTGTACGAATACGGCCGCCCCGCCTTCCGCTGGTCCGGTGACATCGAAGACCGCATCGCCGCGTCCGTGCATAAGTTGGTCAAGGAGGTTCGCGAGTAACCGGTTGTTCGCCGTAGCTGGACTCGCGAGAGTTCAGGCGTATCGCAAATCAGCCGCCACGCGATAGCGTGCGGTTCTCTCGAAGTTCACGAGAACCGCAGACTATCGCCAGGCGGCTGATGAATAATCTGCTCTACACCAATCGCCTTCGCTCTTGATCCAATCGCTCGGCGATAAACTTCACGGCTCGTTCGGCCATGAGATTGTAGTAGTCGAAACCGTGGCCGCCGCCGGAGGTTTCGAGATCGCACTCGTGGGGAACGCCTAACGAATAGAGCTTCATGCGCAGTCGATCGACGCTCTCCCACCAGCGATAATCGGCCGGGTCACAGCTGAAGAATTGATGGCGGGGCCAATTCAACGGATGAATGTGCAACGTGGCGGTGTCCTGGCGGACGGCTTCGGGATCGGAGTACATTTGCTGGATGACTTCGTCGTCATCGAAGCGGGTCTGGTAATCGATCGCCGGCGAGATCGCTGCGACAACCGGAAAACGGCTGGGATGCTTGTACGCGATCCGCAACGCACCTTGGCCTCCCATGCTTGTCCCAAGTAATGCGATCGTGCGATCCTTGGCTCCCCAACGTTGCTCGACGTACGGCAAGACGTTGTCGAGCAGATGCCGCTCGGCGGTCAGTTTCTGGTCAAACTCCGGGCAGATCCGGTCGGTCCACCAACTGCGTTGCGTCATTGGCGCGACGACGGGCAATCCGTGTTGCGCGAATTGCTCGACGAACGCTGACTTATCAACAAGCCGGTTCAAGTGGACGCCGTGCAGATAAATCACGACGAAACCATGCTCATTGCGATGCGGCGGTTCGTACACGTCACACGGATGCCCGCCGACGGTCTCTTCGCTCCAAGCTCCCAAATGTCTCATCTCTCTTGTTGCGCGAACTAGAATCCAACGCGAAGAACCGCCGCCAACCTAAACACCCGCCAATTGCTCCGTCGCATTACCGAACGCGGGCAGGGGGACACCCATGCGGTCCATAATGCTCAAGCAGAGCGAAGACATCTTGCGCTCGTTTGCCGATTCATAGTCCAGGGTACGGCCGGTCTGAAGTGTGCCTGACAGACTGCCGGACATGATCAACGGTACTTTCGGAGCACTGTGTGCCGTCCACTGTTCGTTGGCCAGCATGATGCACGAATTGTCCAGCACCGTGCCATCGCCTTCCTGCATCGAGTCCAGCTTTCGCACCAGATAAGCGTACTGCTCGACCCAGAAGCGAGTGATCGAGGCGTACTCCTTATTTTGCCAACCGTGCGAGTAATTGTGGTGGTCGACGTTCAATCCCAGGAATGGATAAACCTGGCCGGAGAGGTTGTTCGTCAACAGCAAGGTTGCAATACGAGTCCGATCCGCCTGGAACGCCAACGCGATGATGTCACACATCACGCGCGAATGCTCGTCCAGCTGATTCGGCACGCCGCTGGCCGGCCGCTTGTACTTGGCCGCATCGCCGCCGACGGTTTCTTCGCTCTGCCGCTCCTGCATCTTCGCCAACCGCTGTTCGACCTCGCGAACCGAAGTCGTGTACTCGTCAATCTTCGACTTGTCCGACGACGAAACCTTGCGCGACACATCTTGCAGCTGCTCACTGACGAGATCGAGGACGCTGATGTGCGTGCGGTTGCTCTTCGTCTCGAACAAGCTGTCGAAGGCCAGCGCGGGATACAACTCCGCTGGCACCGGAGAAACCGGCGAACTCCAGGAGACATGCGATGCATACATCATCGAATAGCTGGACTCATGGAAGCCGCTGACCGGCCGCTCGCACGCCAGCACCAAGCTCGGCAGTACCGTGTCGTCGCTCAGACGCCGGGCCAGAATCTGGTCCATGCTCGTGGCGGCCAGAATCTCGCGCCCACCCTTTGGCTGAACGCCGGTCAGAATCCCGGCGGCACCTTTGGCATGACCGCCGACGACATTATCCGGGTGGTGCAGCCCATGAATGAAATTGACCTTTCCTTTCACCGACTCCAGCGATGTGAAGGCCGGCCCTAGCTCCAGCTGCGAGCCGCTGCCTTTGGACCACCACTCGGGCGGATGAATCCCATCGCCGAAAAACAGAAACGCAAAACGCTTCGGCCCAGCCTGACCACTCTCGGCACCAACCAGCTTGCCCGACTCCAGCCACGGCAACGCGACGCTTGCCCCCAGCGCACGCAAGACGACGCGTCTGGAGATCCGAGGTGATTTGTGATCTGAACCCATGATGATGTCTCGCTACAGGTGTAATTGGGAGGGCGAGTAATTGGGAGGGCGAGTAATTGGGAGGGCGAGCCACTGGGAGGGCGAGGCTCCGGCCGAGCCACTGCTAAGGAAGATTCGGCTCAGCAGGAGCTTCGTCCTCCCGGAACGAAAAATCTCGTCCGCGCTGTTGGCGGAACTGGGGACTGCGAACCACCACTTCAAACAACATCGAGAATCGATAGCCGTTTTTCTCTAATGCCATTTCCATTTCCTCTAATAACGATTGATCGGACAGTTTCACCGACCGTCCCAAGGCATACCCCAGAAATTTGCGGCACATCGTACGGACGAAGTCCTGGCGACGGTGCTGCTCAATATAATCGATCAGCCCGGGAATTCCTGTAGCAGATTCGCCATTTGGCAACTCGGCGACGTTATCGATCGGTCGCCCGGCACGATCCTTTGTCCGTGACCGGCCGATCGGATCGAAACCCTCCATCGCCACACCCAGGCTATCGAAATGCTTGTGACACAAGACACATTGGGCATCCGCGACATGAGCGGCCAGCAGCTCGCGAATCGTGCGGTCGGCCCCATTTTCGGTGGCCGGAAGTTTCGGGACATCCGCCGGCGGCGGTGGGAAATGCTGCCCCAACAGGTGATGCACGCTCCAGAAGCCGCGTTTCACCGGACTGGTGCGTTCGCCGGCCGAGTTCTTGGTCAGGATGACCGCCATGCCAAACAAACCGCCCCGCCCCGCTGCCTTCAAGCCGGTCACCGCCTGCCACGCCTGATCGTCAGCCGATGTCTTACTCATCTCTTGATACTGCTGCTCGAGTTCGCCGCCATAATGTTTCGCCAACGCGCGATTCACGAAAGTCATGTCGCTGTTCAACAGGTCCGTGATCGGCTGATCCGTCTGAATCAGGTAAGTGGCCAGCCGTACGGGCTCGTCGAACATCGCCTCGCGCAGTCGGTCGTCATAACCGGGAAACGCCTCGGCGTTGATCGGATCTTTCGACAAGTAATCACGATACCGCAGCCACTGGCCGAAAAACTCGCGGGCGAATGCGCTGATCTTTTCGTTCTTCAACATGAGTCGGGTCTGCGCCAGCAACTCGTCTTCATCTTGCAGCTTGCCTGCTGCCGCCGTTGTCAACAGCTCTTCATCCGGCGATGAAGACCAGAGAAAATAACTCAACCGGCTGGCCAGATCGTTGTCGCTCAATGGATAAATCCCTTTGCCATCGGGCACGGACTGATAGCGATAACAAAACTCAGGCGACATCAAGACGGCTGTCAAGACACCGCGAATCGCCGCCTCAACCTCCTGGCCATCCTCGCGCAGCTTGCCGTAGAGCGAATGGAGCGACTCACGTTCTGGCGCGGACAGTACACGGCGATAGGCCCGCCGAGTTAGCTCCTCCAAGTCGGTTAGGGCTCGCTGCTCGGCAAGCTTCATCAAATCTTTCTGCAATGTCAGTCCCTGGCGTATCTGCTGGAAGAAGCCGTGAATCATTTCATACTTGTGGTCGGGCGACTCGGCCTCCAGCGTATCGTCCACTCGCTTGATTCCCATCTTGTCGAGATACAGCTTCTCAAACTTAGTGAGCAAGCTATTCTCGACTAACTCCGGATCCTCGGACCGCAGGAAGTCGAACCGCTTGTCATGCAGCACTTCTCTTTCCGAGCGCTCGAACCAGACGAATCCGCGCAGCAAGGATTCGGCACTCTGCGTGACAAAATCCAGCTCCCGCCAAAGTTGGTTCAGCTCGGCGTTTTCCTTGTCGTCCAGAACCTTTTCCACAAGCGGACGGTCATCACGGAAGAATCCCTCGACCAAATGGAATCCGGCCGCCAGCCCACGGCCACTGTCCACGTAACAGAACCGATTCGGAAACGCGTTGCAGAATACTGCCGCCGATTCGGCCAACTTCCGCGTCGCCTCGCTATCTCTATAGATCAGTAGTTCCACGCCGTTGCCGAACTTGCTCTGCGCAGGTTCGCGAACCGAATGCTGGACAAAGACGCTGCCTTCCTTGCTGCGCTCGGGGTCCAGCTGACACTGCACCAGCAGATGCTTGCCATCCAGCTTCCGTTGCATCTCGACGGTGATTGGAATCTCGATGATCGACGGAGCCTTCACGACGAACGATTCCGGATCAATCTCGCCGCCAGCTGGATGCTTGCCAAAACCGAGAGCATTCACGAGGTCTGAATTGGACTCTTCCAGTAGGCTTCGCAGCGATAGAACTTCGTGTTCCTTTTCCTCGGCTTCGTTGTTTGGCAGACGGTCGGCCTTACTGAACACAGGCCGTTTGAAGATGACGAAGTCGTCGCTGTCTGAAAACGCTTGATCGATCCGAATGAAAGCCGAGTAGGATTGTGGTGCCTTGTCATTTGCCGCCGGCGCGGAAACTCGCACAATTCTCAGCAGTGTTTCATTCTTCAGGGAACCGGCGTCGAACTTGTCTCGTACCGCGGCTGTCTTCGCGCGGAAATCCAAATGGCTGATCGGCCAGTTGCCGGCACTGGCGTGAATAAGCTGCGGCTCAGGAGCAGATATGACTCGCCTGCCAAACTCCACGAAATCCCGCAGTGCCAACAATTCAGACGGACGATTCGATGTGTCGACCGGCGCTGGAACCGCTTCCCACACCTGTCCCAGTTCCTGTAGAAAGCTTGACGGAGACGTTGCTTCAGCCAACGTCTTCCAAACGATCGCGAGATAGTTGGCGCTGAGCCCTTGAGATTCTGCCCACTGTTGGATACTTACCTCTTGCTGATCGCCTCCGCGATGTCGATAACGCCAGGCGGCTTCCAGATACTTAAGTGTGTCGACAGCGTGACTTTCGTAGAAGTTGATGATGGCCTGTTCGGTCAGCTTCTTTCGTTCGTTGTAGGAGGTCACGGGATACGGCGCGAACGAAATGCCGGCGGTCTTCAGCACGAGATGATTGGCGACGAGTTCGGCGGCGGCCAGGTATTTTTTCAGGAGATTCGGCGACATCCCGAGCGCTTCGCCTGTATTGTCAAAGCCTTCGCCGCCGGCCGGATCGGCGGGGAAATCCTTGGTTGGTCGGATGTCGACGCCAGTCAGCTCGCGAATCGAGAGATCGTATTCGGTATTCGAAAGCCGTCGCGGCAAGATCACTCCCGGATCACCCGCGTTCTTGGTGGCCTCGGCGACTAGTATCGCCTCGATGTTCGAGACGAACGCTTCGCTTTCATCGATCGTGGGTTGCTCGGCGTCTTCCGGCGGCATTTCGCCGCCGCGAATGAACTCGATCACGTTGTTCCACCGGCGAAAGCTGGCGGCGACATCGCTGGATTTCGCGAAGCGAGTCAGGTCAAGTTCGCCCTTGGCTTTCTCGCCAGTGTGACATTCGACGCAATACTTCTGCACGAACGGCAGGACGCCCGCGGTATAAGCGTCCGTAGAATCGATTTCGGCGGAACAGGGCACGACTGCAAATAGCTGCAGCATGAAGAAACAGATTTGTAGGCGTCGGTCATGTTTCATGGAGCTGCATTTTACGGATCGGAGAAGTCGGCAAAGAAAGTGGAAGACACGGTTACCATTCTACTGGCCAGCTGTCACGGCGAGTACCCGCTTTCGCGCCAGGTGAATCTCCTGCGCTACCCTTTTGCTGGTCCGATCCAATCACGATTCGTCAGCTTAATTGAAGAACCGGGCTGCAATCATCCACAGCAAGGTGGCACTCGATGCCGCAACGTGTGTGGTGACTCCTGCCCAATGCAGCCAGTCGCGTCGCTCGCCGGCCACCACATCCATGATCGACACCACTACAACTGCTCCCGCGAGCACAAGGCTTCCGATGGACGAAATCGCCGAGAGGACTGCAAACCAATAACCAACGCCGATGGCGATCAATCCAATTCCAAGGTACAGGAGGCACTGCGTCAAACCTACCACGGCCAAGCCAACGAAAATCACCTTCCAGCGGAGAGCGCGGTTTTGGCGAGTCGCAAATGCGTATGCAATCGGAGGAAACAGTGAAGTGATTCCAAAAAACGTCATGGACCAGGTTTCGTTGAAACCAGTCCTCTGAGCTACCAGTAGCAACAGAATGAACGGCACGTAAAGCAATTGGAAAACTGCTGCGACGAATAGCAGCCAATGTCCCGGTTGTCTCAACATCGGCGGGCCACTTCGGACGCGTGTGGACACAAGCACGATGGCACCCGTCAACATGGCTCCGGTGAAGATGCCATAGAGCACGCTGGACGCATTCTGAATTGCGGCGAACCCGCGCGGCATGTCGCCTTGCAAAGCGTAGATCGCGCGAATCAGCTATAAGTAGACGGCGCTGCACAAGGTCCACAGCATCAAGTGCAGGATGCTAAGCCGCGGCGTTTGTACCTCGGCAAACGGTGATTCGGATTGCGAGTCGGTTGCGGTATCAAGTTCTTCCATGGAGCTGACTATCTCCGAAACTACCCGCCGCGTCCAGTTCCAGACCGCTGGCGAGGTTCGGCTCTGGTTGAATCCCCACTTGGTGGGCATTATTATTGCTGAGTTCACGCGATAGACCAATCTGCGATGAGATCAGAGAATGTAACAGTTAAGTCCATTTGCCCTGTCGGAGCGGCCAGATCGGACTTGCGTGGGGCCAGAGTTTTCGGTAGTTGATCGGTATTCTCCCAGTCGGAATGGATGCCGAAGCAATTCTGCTTGGAACAAGCCCAGCTCGAATTGAAACTCGAACGGCAGAATAAGTTCGCCACCAACCAGCAGAAAGAAGAAGACAACGCCACCGACGATGCCAAAGCCGCTGACGAATCGTCCGCTGCCAACCAGCCCAAGAAACGCGGCGCGCCGGTCGGCCATCCTGGTTGGTTTCGGCCGACGCCCACTCACTACGATTGGTCGGTCGATGTGCCAGCACCCCGCCGTTGCCCGCACTGCCAGGGACACGTCACCGCACAAACTTCGCTCCCGCCGGTGGAGCACTTGCAAGAAGACATCATCAGCCGCATCGGTCCCTACTTACGCAGCCGAGCAGTATGGCTGCGCAACGTGATCGGCATCAGCTACCGCCGACCAACGCATTCGCGTCGGTGCCCGACGGATTGCTATGTTGGCTATGCCGCTTCCGTCGCCGGTGCAAAGCAAAAGTGTTTGGCGCATCTGGCTCGTACGGCTCGCCGACCAACGCCGACCATGCTGCGCACGGTGCCCGGTCGGTGCCAGGCAGAAGCTGACGGCAGCCGACTCGATCGACTTTGCTTTCTTTGCAGACATCAAGCAGTTTGTCAAACGCGCGTGCAATTTCTATCGCCGCCGTCGCGAAGGCAAACTGAGCCGCAAGAAGCAAGCAGCCGAGAAGGCTTGGTTGCGTGCAGAATTATTGCGACTCGAAACGTGCGACGTGAGCCATGAGAAGGCGAGTACGTTGCAGGCTCGGTGGCTGTGACATCCGGGCGAGTGGCTGGTGTTCTTGGACGACCCGCGAGTCCCACCGACGAACAATCTGGCGGAGCGACGGGCACCGACGCATCGCGTTGGTCGGCGCCCGCTGGTCGTGTTGCGGAAGATCACGTTCGGCAGTCGCAGCGATGCGGGTGCGACGCGGATGGCGAAGATCATGACCGGGTACCCGCTTGCGGGTGGCGAAACGGCTCGCCGTCACGGCCATCGCGCGAGCACGATCTACTTCGAGCTTTACACACGTCCGCCGACCCGCGTGCTACGTCGGCTGTACGCCGGTGGTAAACAGGCCGCGGCCTGACCACTCGCGAGTTCGCGAAGCTCGCATCTACGGACGAAGTTTGCGAAAGCACTCAGGGCGTCCAAACTCTTCGCGCGGTCCCCACAGAAACACCGAGTTGATTCGCTTGGTGCGTCATCGCTGCTGCGCGCACTGCATTTGAGAAGCACTCGCTTCACGCCATTACCATCCCGAACACCTCATGCCGTTCCCTCGTCTACGTCCAACGCGTCTGCACACTGCCGGACGAGACATTCTCGCCGATGGCAAATGGACTAAACTGTTACCAAATGATTCTGGTCGAAGTTCCACCGCATCCAGACGCGATTCGACGGCGTGGCGGAAACGATTGCCCAGTTCGACCGAGATGTCGTCGTACCACGCAGTGGCGGCGGACAGGTCGTCGGCAACGAGTGGATGAAACCGCAGCGGCTCAGCCATCGACGCGCCGCCAAAGTTCGGCACGATCGATCGCGATCGACGGATCAGCCTTCATTTCGTCGCGACGTCGGTTCGCCTCGTCGCGCTGCCACGGGTGCAACACGATCGGTTCGTCTGAAGCACCAATGTCATCCCAAAGTGCTTCGACAATGCGAAGCTTTTCCGAGACCGGAAGGTTATGCAGGTCTGAAAGGTCGATGCTCATCGCAGGAATACCTCAGTGCATGCAACGGAATGGTTTGCCGACGCCGCCCCACCAGGAAGCGAAAGACGTCGAGCAGCTAGAGGCCGTTGTGACACACCCACGGCTGGAAGTGAATCCGCAGGCGTCCGCCGCATTGATGCCGCGGTCAGCGGGAATGTGGTGTCGGGTGTCCAGAGCGGGCGGCAACTATTGTCGCAACAGCAGAAAACCAACTCCAATCGCTAGCGCGCTTGCGCTAACCAACACGAGCGTGGTGATGATCTTTCCGGACGCATTGGGGAAGCGTCGTTTAATCAGCTTGATGATGTGCAGCATGGTTTTCCCTTTCAGTGATACGAGACGCTCGGACGATCTGCAGACCGGTACTGAGAGCAGGCAGCCGCTATTCGTCAGAGCGGCGGTGATCTTGCGGAAAAGCAAAAACTCGAATGGACAACAAGCTTTTGGCCGCCATCGTGTCGAAAAGTCTGGACGCCTCGCGTAAGGAGTTTAAGACCGATCGCCGTCAATTGATCATGCTGATTGTCATCGCTGCGCCAGTCCACGGCAAGTTAAAAGAGCTTCGCTTACCTAGCAAATCATGCGTGTCAGGCAACTTGGAGAACAACACGAGACTTTGTCGTTTCGTTGACACTCCAAAACGACCGCCCTAGAATCGGGCTTCCATCGTACTTAATAGATCGCAACAAGGAATTCCAAGGATGTCTGATAGTACCAGCGGCCAAATTGATAGCGTCATGACCGAAGATCGACTCTTCCCGCCCAACGCAGAGTTTGCGTCCAGGTCCGCGATCGGCTCGATGGCGGCTTACCAAAAGCTGTACGACGAAGCGAAAGCCAATCCGGAAGCCTTCTGGGACAAGCTGGCCAAGGCAGAACTGCACTGGTTCAAGCCGTACGACAAAGTGCTCGAATGGAAAGTGCCGAACGCGAAGTGGTTCGTCGGCGGCAAGACGAACGTCTCGTATAATTGCCTCGACGCTCATCTCACGACCGCCCGCCGCAATAAAGCGGCCATCATCTGGGAAGGCGAGCCGGGCGACACGCGAACGCTGACGTACCAGCAACTGCATCAGGAAGTCTGCAAGTTCGCCAACGCCCTGAAGAAGCTGGGCGTGAAACCGGGCGACGTCGTCTCGATCTACATGCCGATGACTCCCGAGTTGGTCGTCGCGATGCAGGCCTGCGCCCGCATCGGCGCGGTTCACTCGGTGATCTTCGCCGGCTTTTCGGCGGAAGCGATCGCCGACCGCAACAACGACGCCAATGCCAAGATCCAGCTGACCGCCGACGCCGCTTGGCGCCGCGGCAAGCAGCTGGAATTGAAGTCGGTCGTTGACGAAGCGTTGGCCAAATCACCGACGGTCGAGAAGTGCGTCGTGCTGAAACGAATCGGCAACGAAGTCACGATGCAAGACGGGCGGGACGTCTGGTGGCACGACGTCATGGCCGAAGCATCCACCGATTGCCCGGCCGCACAGCTCGATAGCGAAGCGCCGCTGTTCATCCTCTATACCAGCGGTTCGACGGGGAAGCCGAAAGGGATCAAGCACACGACGGCCGGCTATATCCTGTGGGCCAAGAAGACCTTTGAATGGGTCTTCGATCACCGCGACGAGGACATCTTCTGGTGTACGGCCGACTGCGGCTGGATCACGGGACACAGCTACGTGGCGTACGGCCCGCTGGCCGCCGGCGCGACGGTCATGATGTACGAAGGCGCGCCGAACTGGCCGCTCGAAAATCGCTTCTGGGAGCTGATCGAGAAGCACAAGATCAACATTCTCTACACCGCGCCGACCGCGATTCGAGCCTTTATCAAATGGGGCGACGAGCACGTCGACAAGCACGATCTGTCGAGCCTGCGGTTGCTCGGCACGGTGGGCGAAGGCATCAATCCGGAAGCTTGGATGTGGTATCACAGGAAGATCGGCGGCGAGCGTTGTCCGATCGTCGACACTTGGTGGCAGACCGAGACCGGGGGCATCATGATGTCTCCGCTGCCCGGTGCGATTCCCACCAAGCCCGGCAGCTGCACGAAACCGCTGCCCGGCGTAATCCCTTCGATCGTTGATGAACAGCTGCACGAAGTGCAACAAAATCATGGCGGGATGCTCTGCGTTTCGCATCCTTGGCCCGGCATGTTGCGTGGCATTTGGGAAGACGACGCACGATACAACGAGCAGTATTGGACGAAGGTTCCCGGCAAGTACCTAACGGGCGACAACGCGCGGCAGGACGACGATGGTTACTACTGGATCATGGGCCGCATTGACGACGTGATCAACGTCTCGGGTCATCGACTCAGCACTATCGAGGTCGAGAGCGCATTGGTCAGCCACAGCAAAGTGGCCGAAGCAGCCGCCGTCGGCCGGCCCGACGAGATTAAGGGCCAAGCGATCGCGGTCTTCGTGACGATCAAAGGCAATGCGGAACCGAGCGAGGAGCTGCGTCAAGAGCTGAAGCTACACGTCCGCAAGGAAATCGGAGCACTCGCCCAACCTGACGACATTCGCTTCACCGCCGCCCTGCCTAAGACTCGCAGCGGCAAAATCATGCGCCGCCTGCTTCGCGACATCGCGTCCGGTAATGCCGACATCGCGGGCGATACGTCGACGCTCGAGGACTACAGCGTGCTGGCAAAGCTTCGTGATGACGAGGAGTAATCTCCGCTGACGCCTATACGTTCAGAGCGTATGATGAATACTGCGTCACACGCCTTCTAGGAGCCTGTCATGGCCACTGTCGAACCGCAGACTAAGCATTGGACCCTTGATGAATACCATCGCTTGGGCGACGCTGGTGTGTTCATTGATCAACGTGTCGAGCTAATCGATGGGGAGATTCTGACCATGTCACCGATGAAGGCCGCTCATGCAGCAGCAACCGAGTTGACAGCGGCGGCCTTGCGGGGATCGTTCGGTCCGGGTCTTTGGATAAGAGTGCAATTACCACTCGCGATTAGCGACAACAGCGAGCCGGAGCCGGATCTGGCAGTAGTGCCGGGAGCACCGAGAGACTATCCCGAGCATCCTGCTTCCGCGCTGCTGGTCGTTGAAGTCAGCGACACGACGTTGGCTTTCGATCGTGGCAAGAAACGCCGTCTTTATGCCGCAGCAGGCGTCGCCGACTACTGGGTACTCAATCTGATCGACGAGCAGCTTGAGGTTTATCGTGATCCGATCGATGGCGATTTTCAGAACGCCGCGACATTTGGACCGGACGCCGACATCAGCCCGCTGGCCGCCCCGGATGCGCGAATCAGCGTTCGCGAATTGCTTCCCTAGCGGCAGCAGCGTCCGGGCCGTGTGTTCTGTTGTTTGTCTCGGTGCGGCGCGCAACGCGGGGCATCGCTTGCGGCTCTTGAAGTGGCGCGTATTAGGCCCGAAGGGTCGGTATAACCTTTGCCGGTGGTGTAAACCACCGGTTGGTAAGCGTTAGGAAAACTCAGGCCTGAAGGGCCGACACAGACGCACCGTGTCGGCCCGCTGGGCCTGCGGTCCTTCGTTTACTTGGTTCCGGTGGCTCACGCCACCGGCAGAGGTTGTATCGTGCCTCCG
>JAQBZB010000214.1 GCA_027622275.1 Planctomycetota bacterium
GCAGGCGACGGCTCATTCACGTACCGCCGTCGCCTGCGGCTTGCCGTTAAACGAGTGTGTCGTGACAAGTCGCGGTATAACCAAAAAAACTCTGTTACCATTGTCAGGAAATCCGTCAATAGGATCAGCAAGCTAATTCATAGGAGAGCTTCTGATGGCTGAATCGAAAACGTGTCCCAAATGTGGTGCCGAACTGCCGGAAAACGCTCCGGCCGGGATTTTCCCGAAATGCCTGATGCAGGCGGGCTTGCCCAGCGAACAGGGCGGCGGATCAAGTCCGAACCTGAAGCCGACCACACTGGCCTCGCGTTTTGTTCCGCCGGAACCGGAAGAGTTGGCGAAATACTTCCCGCAGCTTGAGATCTTGGCGCTGTTGGGCAAAGGGGGGATGGGAGCGGTCTACAAAGCGCGGCAGCCGGGGCTGGACCGGTTGGTGGCCGTGAAGATTCTGCCGCCGGAAGTTGGAGCCGATCCGGCGTTTGCCGAACGGTTCACGCGCGAGGCTCGTGCTCTGGCCAAACTGAGCCATCAGAACATCGTGTCGGTCTTCGACTCCGGCCTAGCGCCCTCGCGTTCGGCGCGGGTCTCCGACCCCGCCGAAACCGCTGACCGAAGGTCTCCCGCGTCCGATGAGAGCTCCGGTCAACCCAGTGGCTCGGTCGGAGACCGGCCACGACAGGCCGACGGGCTGTACTACTTCATCATGGAATTCATGGACGGCACGAACCTGCGGCAGCTCATCGAGACGGGTGGACTGAAGCCGGAAGAGGCGCTGGCCATCGTGCCGCAGATTTGCGAGGCGCTGCAATTCGCTCACAACGCAGGCATCGTCCACCGCGACATCAAGCCGGAAAACATCCTGGTCGACAAGCAGGGCCGTGTGAAGATCGCGGACTTTGGGCTGGCGAAACTGCTCGGCAAAGCGCCCGACGAAGTCACGCTCACCGGCACGCATCAAGCCATGGGCACGCTGCACTACATGGCTCCCGAACAGATGCGCGGAGCCGGTTCGGTCGATCACCGCGCCGACATCTATTCGCTGGGTGTCGTCTTCTACGAACTGCTCACCGGCGAGTTGCCGATGGGCAAATTCGCTCCGCCGTCGAAGCGAGTCCAAGTCGATGTGCGGCTCGACGAGATCGTGCTGCGAGCGCTCGAACAAGACCCGGAACAGCGCTACCAGCACGCCAGCGAGGTGAAGACGGACATGGAGATCATCTCGCACTCACCGAGCGCCGCACACCCCGAGCCTGCGAAGGGCGTGGCGATGGAACCCCACCTCGTGCAAGGCCCAGCCGACTGCCTGCTGCTGGCTGCCGGAATTGCCTTCGTGACCGCCTGCGGAGTGGCCATTTGGCTGATTTCAGTACCCGCGTATTCTTCCAACCATTTCACGAATTCGCTGATCCGCGGGAATCTGGTCGGCATGTCGGTCGGTCTCGCGATCTATTCTGTGTTTGTCGGTGTCGCTGGCCTGATGCTGCGCCGACTGCGAGCGCGCCTGCTCGTGCTACTGGTCACTGTGATCGTGGGCTTGTTTTTCCCGGCGGTGTGCGCTCTGAACGTGGCGATGGAACTTCGCAATATCCCCGTGTGGCCAGTCGTCATTCCGCTGTGGCTTGGTATGCCGGCCGGGCTGTGGGTCGTGGTCAGGCTGTTTCGAGACGATGTTCGCCGTGCGTTCGATGCGGCGGCTCAACAGCGGATCGAGAAAACAGGGACTAATCCAGTTCCGTTGTCGTCGGCGAGTGTGTGGAGCGTGCTTGAGATCGTCACGGCGGCGGCGGTGGCGGTGACGTTTGTGATCGCGGCCGTGAAAGGAATTTGCGAGTTGGCTCAGCGTCCGAGTCCGCTCGATGTCGTCGCCGTGCCAGTCGCCGCTCTCGCGGCGGTGGCAGCGGCAGTGCTGCTGGTCGTGCATCAATTTCGCCGGCCCATCGGTTCGCGAGCCGCATTGCCGGAATTGTTCATTGCCATCCTCGCGGCCTGTGCAGGTTCCCTGCCGTGGACCTGGGCCTTCGGGAACATCGCTGGTTGGAACTTCTGGCAAGGGGCCGTGTTCGCCTCGCTGAATTTCGTCCTCGCTTTGTTTCTGCTCGTCGTCGGCAACTCGCGCCTGCGTACACGAGCCATCGTCACGTTGCTCGTCGGCTCGATCGGATTCGGGCTGGTGATGTGGTTTAACGTCGGTCCTGTCAGCGTCATCGGCGGAGACGACTGGTTTCAGAGCAACATCACTCGCAAACCGGGCCTGCCGGGCATGTTCATCGCCGCCGCGCTCGGACTACTGGCGATGATCGCTGGAACGCTGCAACTGCGGAACCGGATGAACACGGAAGACAACGCAGAAACTTCGCCGCTGCCTGAGCCTTCAAACGAACCTCGCCTCTGCCGCCTCGCGCTTTGGGACGCAATTCTTACTGTCCTCAGCGTGCTCGCATTTCTGGGCTTCCTGTTCGTTGGCACGGTCGTATTCTCGCATCTGTTTGTCGAGCATTATGGAAGTACCAACATACCGCCGCTGGGCGTCAGCATTGCGGAATGGCTGCTCGTCACCGTAAGCGGACTGGCGGCGATCGGCGCGCCGCTGTGCGGCGCGGCGGCCATTTCGCAAATCCAGAAATCCAACGGACAACTTTATGGCTTGCCTCTCGCGCGTGGTTGCGTGCTTTACGCCCCGCTGCTCGTTCTCGGCGGCATCACTGGCACGCTCACGCAGTACACCTGCATCGAGGTCTGGACCAATTGGCCCGGACCTGCGCCAGACTTGATACCGGGCGAACCGCCAGGCGGTCCCCCCGGTGGTTTATTTACGATATTCGCCGCGCTCGCCGCGCTCGTCGTCATCTTCTTCGTCGGCCGCGCGGTGTGGCGTGGGATCACGAGCCGCTCTGGCATGTCGGCCAAGAAGGAAACCAGCGATGAGATGTAACTCATTGTTACACAAGGTAGTGCGTCGAATCATTTGGAATTGGCAACGTCAAAACTTGCCGGCTGCTGGGCCATCCTTGGCGGCTGCACGGGCCGCCGGGACGGCTGCTGGTGGTCACTCGGCGGCTGAACGGGCCGACTGTCCGGCTGGATGGGCCTCCGGGTCGGCTTTCGCAGGTGACTTGGCGGCTGCGCGGGTATCCGGGTTGGCTGGTGGATGGCACTTGGCGGCTGGTTGGTCGGGCGGGGCGGCCGGTTGTCTGGACGTGACGGCTGCCTGGCGACGCAGGTCGGTCGCGTACGAGTACTTGCACGCGGGGGATGAGTTGGACATGCTCTCATCTGTCCCAGTACTAGTCGGTGTGGCCCTTGGGAGACTGCGGTGGGTAAGATGTTCTTGTGGGTTGACGACCCCGGCGGTAACGTCGAACACATTGCCGAGCACGGTCTCACGCCCGATGAAGTCGAATCGGCTTTTGATGACATCGAGACGGAGACCACGAGCCGTTCGACGGGCCGGCCCGCGATCTTCGGCCGCACGTTCCAAGGCGACACGATTTTTGTCGTGTATGATCTCGATACGGACGCCGATGGAAACGAATTCGTTTACGTTCGCACCGCCTACATCACCGAGGACTGACGATGAACGCCAAACCCAACGTCTCACCCGAACAACTCGCCCGTTTGCGGGCGGAGGACGAACCATTGCGCCCATTGCTCGAAGCCGAGATGCCCGCCGTGCGTGAGGAATGGCGGCAGTATGTGAGAAGCCTCACGGGTGTGGTCTCACGTCACTCCAAGGAAATCGACGCGTACATCCAAAACCACGGACCGATGACCCGCTCGGAAGTCATTGAGCGCGCGCTGACGAAACTCCTCTCGGAAGTCTGACACAGACCGCGACACGCATCTAAAAACCATTTCAACTCAGGGAGCCAACCATGAACGAGTATTGGGAAATTACGCACGCACGCACGCACGCGCGGTCGCGACTCAGGCGGTGTGGGGCATGCAGCCCGCGTTTGAGTTGAACAACCTCACGCTCACGCAACACGCCACGCTGACCGATAGTCTGCCGACGCTGGCGCAGACACGCGACAACAAGGAAAACGATCTGACCGATGCGCTCGCCGCCAAGCATACGGTGTTCGACAAACTGCGGAACCTCGCCATCCGCGTGCCGGGTCTGATCGACGGATTGCTGGACGATGACGACGACTTGAAGGAGCAACTCGATGCGATCTACGGGACCGATCCGGCGTCGTCGGAGAACTCCGCGCTGCGCCGCGCGCGAGTCATCCTGCCGTTGTGGACCGACGTGGACGCGGCCCGCGCGGCCGCCGTGCCGGTCAAGCCGCCGCTGACCGTGGACTATCTGGCCGCGCCGGTGGCCGTCGCCGATTTCTCCGCCACGATCGATCTGGCGATCGCCAAGCAAAAGATCGAAGCCGAAAAGCAACGCGACGTGACCAACGCCAAGAGCGCCCAGCGCACCGCCGACCGCAAGCTCGACCGCGGCAACAAACGCTGGTATCTGGCGTGGCTCCTGGCCTATCCCGTCGGCACGCCCGAAGGAGACGCGGCGGTCGCGCAAATCACGACCGAGCAAGGCACCGCTCAGGCTCAAGTGCTGGCGATCCTGTCCGCCGAGGCACAGCCCGATCAGACCGTGATCGTGACGTTCGACCCCGCCGGCGGCTTGCACGCCACGACCAAGGAACTGCAATACCAACTCCCCGAAGAAACGGAGTTCGGCCATTCGACGCCGATCACCGGCGACGAAATCAGCGTCGGCCCTTTCATGGCCGGCGACTCCGTCTCGTTCCGCACCCGCGTGTCGAATTCCAACCCCGGCTTCGTCACCAGCCCCGCCGTTTCGGTGATTGCGTAAACCACTTGTTAGGAGTTTCCGATGCCTCGTAAGCGTCGCATGTTATTGCTCGGCGTCCTGGGCACTGTAGTCCTCGTGGCGGCAGGCACGTGGTTATGGTACCGCTCGCTGAAACAGCGCAACAACCACGGGTCTGCGTTTGAGGCCGCTTATCGCACCGCTCCCGCAGACGACGAGGAACTGGGAAATTGGTTCCTGGCGCAACCCGGTGTCGAGGCAGTCCTGATCCGGCGCGGCCCGAACCGGCCCGGTGAATGGCTACAGGCGGATCTCATCATGCAGCAGGATCGGCAAAGAAACCCGCCGCGTCTGGAGGTGGAAGCCGTGGCAGCCAAGGCCGAAAGTCTCGGCTACAAAGAGCAGGTACCGGTCGCTCAAGCTAGCCTTGAAAGCGAGCGCATTTATTGGTCGCCGGCGGACGAGCCCGGAACGGGACCGAGGCCGATCCCTGGTATCGATCATGCAACGATCGAGATTCTCACCCTTGGAGATTCGATGCGTTACGTATTTTGGACTGACCTTTCCGGGAGGCACTTCTTCGAGGTTGGCGGTCGCGGTGACTGGCGTCAGCCTGCGGTGTTAACAAAGTCCGGGCACCTTTATCGTGACCGCAAGATCGTCGCTAAGTACGAATGCCTGATCCCGGAGTCGTCCGAGGCGGCGTGGTATCGTAATGACCGTATCAGACAGGAATACGTTGAGTGGGAACCGAGGATCGCCCACCAGACCAAGACTGGCTTATTCAGGCTGAACGACCAATCGTTTGACTTGGCCGCTGGGTCGTTGATTCTTGTCTCGACCGTCGGTGATGAGATTCGCATCAAGCAGCTCAAACGAGATACTTTGCAGATGGAACCGAAGGAAGAGACGTTCAGAGACTTGGCAAAAACAGATGCGGAGATCAGCGAGTTCTTCTCGCTAATCGCAAAACCCGACGAAGCCCAATAGCACCCGAAGCACAGAAATGCTGTCAGAAACCGGCGAGTGGTGGACGTGCCCTCGGCGACTCCGCCTCGTTCCGCACCCGCGTGTCGAATTCCAACCCCGGCTTCGTCACCAGCCCGGTCGTCGCCGTGATTGCGTAGGGAATCTGTTTCGCGATTCAGAGGAGTCCAAGCGATGCGAATAGTCTGCGGGTCTGTGTCGTTCACGCTGGGTCTGACCGCGGCTCTGATTTCCGCTTTGCTACTCCGCCAAGCGGGGCCGTTGTGGTTGATCGTGGGATGGCCGGTGCTAACTGCGAGCCTTCTGACCGCCAGCGTCTGCTTACTCCGCGGCGCGAGGCAGCCACCTCCGCGACGACTGATCCTGGTTGCCGCCCTCGTCGCCGGACTTGTCGGCGCGATCTTGGCCGTCTTCACGTCCGGTTCGGGGACCGTCGCCGTGAGCAATGACGCCCACCAACTGTGGGTGCGAGTTCTGGCGACCACGTACAACTTGGAGACTGGCCCGGTTGAACCTCTTTATGCACGGATGCTCCTGTGGGGATCCGCGATCGGTTTTGGCTACGTGGCCGTGGCGAGCACTGTCGGAAGTCTGTTGGCAACGGCGTGCTGCCGCCTCGCGAAACGCTCGCCGCCATCCGGCCTTTCCACAAACAAATGAGAGACCAATTCCAACCCCGGCTTCGCCACCAGCCCGGTCGTCACGGTGATTGCATTTTGGCAAGTGGACGCAACGTCGGTGCCGCCCGCCGGTAGATAGTTAGCTAGTCAATCGAAACGAGGTGAAGCCATGAAGCGTCGCATGTTATTGCTCGGTGCCCTCTGCGCAGCAGTGGGCATTGGTGGGCCGGCGCTGCGCTTGTCCCACCCTACACAAGCTCGCGAAGCGAGCGCCGGCCCACCAATGCGATCTTGGCCATTGCGACGGATGTTCCGCGTCGTTTCTCAGGCCGCGCGGGGGTGCGACCCGACAACGTAGCCACGTTCGCCAGAACGTGGGTTTTCACGGTCGTGCCCACATTCTGGCGAACGTGGCTACCGCTCACGGAGGACACAGAAGGGACCAACATGGAATTCGCCGCATCGCTCATCGCGTCATCAAGACTCCAGCGACATCTCACCGATGCTGTCAATAAAGACAACTCGTGGCAGATCGCCGGCCCACTGCTCCATGCGTTCATAGAAGGCCTGTTCGTCTCCTTCCTCGGGTGCCTCAAATCCCATCAGTACAAGCGCGGCGTGTCGGGAGGTGTGCCGAATGTCGTGCATCGCGTCCGAGGAAACGATGGCCACCGGCTTGGCGATGATGCGGGCCTCGTCGGCCAGTTCACGCAAGTGGCTTTCGACCTCGGCTGCGCCGGCTTCGTTTTCAATGATTCGCATCAGGCGGATGGTGCGGTTGCGCCATTCGGTCGTCTTGGTCAGCAAGTGCGCCAGCAACAACATGAGATTGCCGTTCTGACGGCCGCGCCACCAGACGTCGATCGTGCCCGTGGGTGCAATCCACGGATCGTCGGGGTCGTCTTTGAAACGAACAGCGATAATGCTGCGTTGGAGGCTGGCGATCGTGCGCAGGGTGGCACCGAACGCTTCCGCGCGCTTCGGCTCCGTCGGCCAACCAATCATCACGGTGTTGGACCGCAGCGCGCCCAGGCCTTGGCATTGCACGAGCGATTCGATGCCGTCTGCCAAATAGGGGGCGACCACAACGGCCGGGAACGCTTCGAGTTCTTCGGTGCGAATGAAGTCGTGCAGGATGCGTGCCTGGGCGGTGCGGCGTTCAAGGCGATCTTCGATCTCGCCTTGAATGACCTGGCCGAGCGTGAGGATGCCGTGTCCCGACGTGAACCAGTGACCATAGACGGCCAACCGCGGGCGGTCCCAGCCCGCGCCGCTCAACGCCAAAATTATGGGACGCCAGTTCTTCGGGTGATACAGTTCTTCCTCCAGCCGCAGCAGGTTGCGGCGTGTTCGCTCGAAGAGCAGCCCGCTTTGCAAGTCGCCCCAACGGGCTTCGACTTCCTTGCGGCTGATGTATCGATGCAGCAGCGCCATCGCGACCATCGACAGCAGCGCCCAGCGCCAATCCACCAGAAACATCACGACCAGACAGCCCAGGGCTCCCGCCAGCGAAGTCGTCCAGTGGCAGTAGCGGAACCTCGGGCGATAGCTCGGATTTTTCGTGATGGCTTCGTAGAACGTCGCCAGATTGAGCAAGCCGTAAGTGATCATGAAGAACATCGTGATCAGCGGCGCGATCGTATTGAGGTCGGCTGACAGAATGCAAACTTGCGAAATGACAAACGTCAGGCAAACCGCTCGCCGCGGTTCGTTACTCTTGCCACTGCCGGACGAAAACGGCTGTAACCAGCCGAACACGTTATCACGCGCAAAGGCCTGCAAGATGCGAGGCGCCCCCATCATGCTTCCCAGTGCCGACGACAACGTGGCCGCGAAGACACCGGCGGTGATCAGCAGCGGCCAGCTGGCAATCTCGGCGGCGATGAGCGAATTCTCTTTCAATTGGGCGGACGGACGAGCACCCGCCATCAGCACTGCCATGCTCAAGTAAATGACTGCCGTCACGAACACGGCCGCCAGCGTTCCGCGCGGAAGCGAGCGGGCAGGATCGCGCAGATCGCCCGACATATTCGCTCCCGCCATGATTCCCGTCACGGCCGGGAAGAACAAAGCAAACATCGTGAACAGGCTTTCGCCGCCCGAGAAGTCGGGCTTCAGGTTCGCCTGCAGTGTCGTCACGTCGAACGCCTGTCCCGAGCCGACCACGAACGACACGATCGCCGCGGCCAGCACCGCGAGAATGAAGTATTGCAGCTTGATCGTCCACCCGGCCCCGATCAGCACACAGACGAAGACGCCGATGTTCGTGATCGTCGCCACGGTCGTCATCGAGACGTCGACTGTGGGAATTGACCCAACGAACGCTTCTGCGAAGCCGATCACGTACATCGCGACCGAGATCGCTTGCGCGAGGAAGAACACCAACCCGATCGCGCCGCCAAACTCAACGCCCAAGCTGCGGCTGATCAGAAAGTACGCCCCGCCCCCTTTCACACGCGTATTCGTCGCGATGGCCGACAGCGACAGCGACGTCAGCCCCGTGATGACTTTCGACACCGCCACGATCAGCAGCGCATACAGCAAGCCGGCTTGCCCCACGACAAACCCGAACCGCAAGAACATAATCACGCCCAGAATCGTCAGCACGCACGGCGTAAACACCCCCCCCGAACGTGCCGAACTTAACTGGCGATTCGCCGCTTCGTTCCTGGTAATTCACACCCACCCTTTCGCAAAGCCACACCCGCTGCTGACATCGTAGCTGAATTCAGGCCGGCCACGCAGGCCCATGACGGGCCGCGTTTGTCGCAGATTACTGATGCCAACGGCAACCTTTCGCACGCCCTTGCGAGGGGACAGTCGATTTGCGTCGCTCTGATGAGGGCGATAGACTATTTCGACGGGAATCGCATACGGTTCCAATCCGTGTCATGGCCATAGATAGGGATATCGAATCATGAAGGCGAAACTGATCGTGGTTGGGGGCACCACAAGTACGACCGAGGTGCACCTTCGGTTGCCGACGACTATTGGTCGTGGTCGGAGCGCTCAAGTCACGATCCCTCATCATTTGGTCAGCCGCCAGCACTGCGAGATCTCGGAGGTCGAGGGGCGGCTTGTCGTCCGGGATCTGGATTCGATGAATGGCACGTACGTCGGTGACGAGCGAATTACCGAAGCTATCTTGGAGCCTGGGGCGTTATTGACCGTCGGGACGGTCACGTTTCGAGCCATTTACGATGTCGGTGGCGACGACTCGCCCCCTGATGATGCAGACGATACGTGCCGCGAGACGCCGACGTCCGATGCCACCGAGACACAAGATGTCGGCGACGTGTGTATTGCCGACTCCGAAACGGTTCCGGTCGGCCCAGCTGCCTTTTGTGAATCCCTTCTTCCGCCACGGGTGCCGGATGCCGGCGAGGCAGCGACGAAGCCGATGTCGGATCTTTCAGGTGACGCGTCGCTAGAATCAGTGGCCCAAAACTCGGACTAACGGAACACTTCATGCTATCTACCATGCCTTCGCGCTTCCTTCGCACGCTCGCTTTGACGCTGCTTGCCCAGACGCTCGGTTGCTCTAACGCCCCGCCGGTTGAATCGGCGGAACCGCCCGCACCCGCCAAGGCCGCAGCATCGAGCAAGGAGAAGCCTACGAATCGGCTCGCGAAAGAAACGAGCCCGTACCTGCTGCTGCACGCTCACAATCCCGTCGATTGGTATCCCTGGGGAGAAGAGGCGTTTGCCAAAGCCAAGGACGAGGGAAAGGTCGTGTTCCTGTCGGTCGGCTACTCCAGTTGCCATTGGTGTCACGTCATGGAACGCGAGTCGTTTGTCGACGAGGAAATCGCCGCGTACATGAACGAACACTTCGTCTGTATCAAAGTGGATCGCGAAGAACGCCCCGATGTCGACTCGATCTACATGACATCGGTTCAGATCTACCTCCGGCTCACCGGAAACGGGGGCGGTGGTGGTTGGCCCATGTCCGTCTTTTTGACTCCCGAGGCCAAGCCGTTCTTCGGCGGAACCTATTTCCCCGCCCGAGACGGCGATCGCGGCGACGCCACCGGTTTCCTCACGCTGTTGAAACGAGTGCGGCAATTCTGGGGTGAAGGACGCGAGGCCATCGAGAAGGACGCGGAAACGATCACGAATCTGGTCAAACAGGAAATGGATCGGCCGCGAACCAGCGCCGATGCGACCGTCGAACCAACCGTCCTGGATCAAACACTTCTGTCGCTGTCCGAGCAGTACGACTCGGAGTACGGCGGTTTTGGTTACAGCGCCGCCAATCCGAACCGCCCGAAGTTTCCCGAGCCGCCCAATCTCGACTTCCTGATCCATCGGCTTCAAAGCGGTAAGCTGAGCGAAGCGGAGACAGAGACCGCGACGAAGCTGCTTGTCGGAACGCTCGAGCGGATGGCGATGGGCGGGATTCGCGATCACTTGGGCGGCGGCTTTCATCGCTACAGCGTCGATCGCTTCTGGCGGATTCCGCACTTCGAGAAGATGCTCTACGACAACGGCCAGCTCGCGTCGGTTTATGCCGAGACGTTCGCCCTGACCGGTCGCGAGGATTTCAAGCGCGTCGCGGATCAACTACTGGCGTTCGTGTTGCGCGAGATGACGGACGAGCGCGGTGCGTTTGTTTCGGCCCTCGACGCCGAATCGGAAGATGAAGAAGGCAAGTTCTACCGCTGGGAGAAATCCGAGGTCGAGAAGCTGCTTGCGCCCGACGAATTCAAGTTGTTGGCGCAGGTCTACGGCTTGAATGCCGAGCCGAATTTCGACGAAGAGTACTACGCCCCGCAGCTATCGAAGACGCCCGCGGAACTGGCCGAACAGACGGGTCTCTCGGCGGATGAGCTTGAACAAAAGTTGGTTCCCATTCGGGAGAAGCTGCTCGCCGCGCGCAACGAACGCGAGCGGCCGTTGACCGATACGAAGATCCTTACCAGCTGGAATGGGCTGATGATTCGAGGCTTTGCGGATGCGGGACGACTCTTGCAAAACGAAGCTTACATTAACGCTGCATCGCGGGCCGCCGACTTCATGCTCGCCGAGTTGCGAACTGAGGACGGGCGGTTGCAGCGAACGTACGGGCAAGGGAAATCCGCGTTGAATGCGTATCTCGACGACTATGCCTTCCTCGCGGACGGCTTGATCGCGCTGCATCGCGCCACCGGCGACGAGAAGTGGCTGAAGGCCGCCGAAGACCTCACCGCCAAGCAAATGGAATTGTTCTGGGACGAGAAGAATGGCGGCTTTTACTTCACGTCGGGCGACCACGAAACGCTGTTGGCCCGCGGCCGCGACCCGATCGACGGCGTCGAGCCTTCGGGCAACTCGGTGTCGGCCAGCAATCTCGTCTATCTCGGCAAGACACTCGACAAGCCGGAGCATCTCGAGCGCGCGAAGCGAACCATCGACGCTGCCGCCGCGTTACTTCAACAAGCGCCCAGTGCCGTTCCACGCATGTGCGTCGCCTATCAAGCGTGGCTTGCAGCGACCGCTCCCTAGTAGATGATCCTGGTTCCCAGGCTCCTGCCTGGGAACCCACTGTCTTCGAGGCTCTGCCTCGCTTGCCGGCGAGCAGGCGGGAGCCTGCAAGACATGGCGTTCCCAGGCAAGAGCCTGGGAACGAGTTGCGTGAGCCATCTAACTCGACATGGTGGCAGGCAGGCCCTCGTTCTGCTTAGACTGGAGCAACCTCCGACCCAACACCTAATGAAAAGGTTGCCGCCTGATGTCACGACTCCCCCACCTCTGCGTAACATCTTCGGTTCAAGTTTTGACTGCCCTGCTCGTCGTCGCTCTGTCAGTTTCTCAAGCCCACGCCGAACGCGACCCGATTCGACTTACTCATGGTCCAATGCTGGGCAACATGACGGCCCATTCAATGGCGGTGTGGGCGCGGACTTCGGATGCAGGCGAGTTCATCGTCCAATACGGCACGGACGCCCAGCGACTCGATCAAGTCAGCGAACCGGCGACGACAAAGATCGATCACGACAACACGGGCGTTGCACAACTGACGGACCTCAAGTCGGACACGCGTTACCACTATCAAGTTTGGGTGAACGAACGACCGCATGGTTTGCCGGGTTCATTTCGGACGCTGCCCGATGCCGAGGACACCCGCCACCCGGAATACAATCCGAAGGGCCTGTTCAATTTCCGCTTTCAGATCGGATCGTGTGCCAATCAGAACCCCTTGCACGGCATCGGACATCGCACGCCAACCTACGAGACTTTGAATCGGGATTGGGCCGAGCGAGTCCACTTTCACATCATGAACGGGGACTGGAGTTACGAAGAACTCCGCGAGTACCCGCCCGAAGCCTGGCGGCTGACCCAGGGCGTTACAGAATTTCCGCTCGCGGTTCAGGTGATGCCAACAATCGTCGGCTGCTGGGAGAACTACAAGCTGTATCTCAGCCGCGGTGTCGAGCTGTCCAAGTGGCACCGCAACATGCCGAGCTACTTTACGTTCGACGATCACGAACTGGTCAACGACATCTGGGGATCGTCCGAGGCTGGCAAGCGGCATCGGCGGACGGTCTTTCGCGACATCGGGACCCAGGCTTGGTATGACTATCTGGGTTGGGCAAATTCGATGGAGTACAACCACCCGATCCACTACGGTCGTGGGGGCATGCAGGCCGGGAGCGATCTGCTGGTTGATCCGGACACTGACTTCACGAAACTTCCGCTGACCGAGATGACGAACCTGCACGTCCACTGGGGCACACCCGAGGCGGGTGCGAACGACATCCGCTACGACAACGACGAAGGGAACAAGAACTCGTACGTCTACGACATTGTCGAGGTTGTCGACGCCCACACGCTCCGGCTGCACATGCCCGCGAAGGTCGACGATATGACGCTGAGCTACTCGATCGGCCGCAGAAGTTACGGCAAGTTCCGAGTCTCGAACTGTGAGTTCTTCATGCTCGACACGCGCGGTGATCGCGACATGCACGACATTCGCCAACGCAACAAACCGGGTGTCTCGATGATCGGCAAGCCGCAACGCGAGTGGCTGTTGAAGTCGATGCGCGAAAGCGATGCGGATTTCTTCTTCGTGATCTCGACCGTCCCGTTCATGATCCCGCACAGCGGCGCCGGCGGATTTGAGTTCGACGCCGAGAACAAGGAAGAAGCTTGGACCGGATTCTTCGACGAACGGGAGCTGCTGATCAACGAGTGGGAAAAGCTCGGCAAGAAGGTGTTCGTGATGACGGGCGACTTGCACAACAGCTTCGCCATCAAGGTGACAGACAACGTGTGGGAGTTCTGCTGCGGTCCCCACAACAGCGTGAACCACGTTCCCAAACTCGATGAAAGCGACCGCCCGGCGACTGGCAAGTGGACGTTTGGCCCGCGGGAGTGCGATATCCGCTGGAGCAGCTACATTCTGCCCGACCTGCCGCGATTGGAACGGCTGTACCCGCACTTCTGCGTCGTGCAAGTCAACAACGTCTTCAACATGCCGAAGCAGCTGGGCGACAAGCGGTGGGTCGCCTATCCGCATCCGCAAGTCATCTTCCAGTACTACGACGGCCGCACCGGCGAACTCGACTACGCTGAAGCGATCTCGGTGGACCGGTAGAGATTGGGCTCGGCGCTTGCTAAACCTCGGCGCCTGAATACAGCGGCGCGATCACTTCGCCGCGATTCAAACGCACGGGGCGATTGAAACGGTCGCGGACTTCGGCATTGGGCGGGATGCCCAGCGCTTCGTAGACGGTCGCGCCGATGTCGTGCGGGGAATAAGCCTTGGTGATCGGATAGGCTCCGGTCGCGTCCGAGCGGCCGATCACTTGGCCGCCACGGACTCCGGCACCGGCGAACATCGCGAAGAAGCACGGTCCCCAATGGTCGCGTCCCTTGTTGTTATTGATCTTTGGCGTGCGACCAAACTCACCGAGCATCATCACCAGCGTCTCGTCGAGCAGGCCTCGCGATTCAAGATCATCGAGCAACGCGGCAACACCTTGATCCAACGGCGGCAGTAGACGGTCTTTGAGCGTGGGGAAGATGTTGCTGTGGTTGTCCCACGTTTGCACCGCGCCGATGTTTGCCTGGACGACAGGCACGCCAACTTCGATCAGCCGCCGGGCGAGCAACAAAGATTGACCCGTCGTATTGCGGCCGTACTTGTCACGCATCTTGTCATCTTCACGGTTCAACTGAAACGCCTCGGCGAAGCGGCTCGAGGTCAGGATTGAAAACGCCAAGTCTTGCTCGCCCGTAAGTCGCCTCGCGACCGCAACCTTCGACAGCCGATCACGCTGCTGGTTGAAGTCGTTGACCAGTGACCTGCGGTTGTCGAGCCGCTGCACATCGAGGCCCGCGGCGAGCGCCAGGCTGTCGACGCGGAAGTCGTCTTTGTTCGGGTCGCCGGTGATCTGCCACGGATCATAGTTCGGGCCGATGAGGCCAGCATGTTGACCGGGCCATGTCAGCGCACCTTGCCAGAGATAAGTTGGCAGATTAACTCCGCTGGGGATGCCGTCATTGCGGGGTCGCAGGTACGCACAGCCCGCCGCGTAGGATGGCCAGTCGTCACGCGAGGCCACTTTGTCGAAGAAGCCGCCCGGTTGTAACTCGCCAGTCAGAACGTAGTGCGTTGACATCAAGTGATTGTTATCGCCGTGCGACAAGCTGCGGATGACGGCGTACTTGTCAGCTCGCTTTGCCAGATGCGGCAGATGCTCGCTCACATGCAGCCCCGGTACCGACGTCGCAATCGGATTAAACTCGCCGCGAACTTCCGCCGGTGCATCGGGCTTCATGTCGAACGTGTCGTGATGACTTGCCGCGCCCGTCAAGAACACGATCACAACTTGCTTTGGCTTGTGTGGCAGCAGCTCGCTCGCGCGACCGGCGTCCGCGGCCTGCGTCCGGCTTGCCAGGACCGAAGGCAACCCAACGCCCAACAAACCCGAATACCCGACCTGTAACATCTCACGGCGAGTCAAGACGATGCGGTGCTGATGAGGACGACAGGCAGGAGTTGACATCGGAGTTCCTACGGCACTTGGGCGAGAACGGTCTGAAAGTGGTGGGCAAACGGTAACGGTCACCGCTTGTATCGGCATGGCGAGGTTGAATTCTAGTCAAATCCATTGTCGTTCGCGATACGAACGTCATGATCGCAGTTGTTGTGACCTCTGCGTCGATTCGGCAATTCTTCGGGAGGGCGAGGCTCCTGCCGAGCCAGACGGGGAAAGGCTCGGCGGGAGCCTCGCCCTCCCAACTCACAGATCGCGCTGGTCGGTGCCACTCGATCAGCTATACTGCGGGCCACGCCATCGCCTGCCTCCGGAGCACTCGAATGAATCGCCTCCACTCGACCCACTTCGTCGATCGTCGACAAATGCTGAAAGGAACGGCCGCTGGGGCGTTGGGGGCAGCGTTCACCAGTGCCGGAGTTGCCGCCGAACGTCCCGTGACGAAGTCCGTAATCTTCGTTTTTTTAACGGGCGGTATCTCGCATATTGATACGTTCGATATGAAGCTGGATGCTCCCGATGGGATTCGCGGCGAGTTCAAATCAATCGCCACGCGCACGCCCGGCGTACAAGTTTGTGAACACTTGCCGTTGCTCGCGCAGCGCAGTGAGATGTGGTCGCAGCTTCGTTCGATGGCGACTGACAGCAGCGGACACGAGCCCGCGTGTCACATGATGCTGACCGGACGTCTCGATCTGCCGATCGGTTTCAACGTGAATGACTCGCCGAGCCCGAACGAGTGGCCAACGATTCCATCCGTCATCACGTATTCGCTCCGCAACACAAAGCTCCCGCCGGCGGCCATCCTTCCCGAGCCGAGCGTGAACGAAGCCGGACGTGTGCGGCCCGGCCAGTACGCGGGGCGGATGGGAGGTCAGTGGGAAGCCTGGCACATCGATATCGCGGCGAAGTCAGGAAACGGTGTCAGCGAATGGCACTGTCGGGTTGGGGCTTGCGCGCAGTTTGTCTATTGACAGGGGAAGTATTTTTTGAAAAT
>JAQBZB010000215.1 GCA_027622275.1 Planctomycetota bacterium
AACGCAAACGGTCAGTTCACCTCAATTGCCCGCTACAACGATACTGACGGCACCAGCGGCGACGAGATCGCCACGTCAAGCTACACCTACGACACACTCGGCCGCTTGACGGATCTGGCGTACAAGAATGGCGGCACGAATCTGTTCACCCCGTACCAGTGGTCGTACGACAACCTGCATCGCGTGACGCAGTTCGTCAGCGCCGACGGCACGGCCGAGTACACGTACGACAAGACGAGCCAACTGACCGCCGCTGACCACACCTTGCAAACGGACGAAACCTACACCTACGACGCCAACGGCAACCGGACGATGACCGGTTACACGACCGGCAGCAACAATCAACTTCTCAACGACGGCACGTACAGCTACACCTACGACGACGAAGGCAACCGCACCAAGCGGACCAACGTCGCGACCGGCGCCGTGACCGAGTACGCCTGGGATTTCCGCAACCGTCTGACGAAGGTGACCGAGAAAGACAGCCTGGGTGCAACAACCAAAGTCGTCGAGTACACCTACGACGTCTTCGATCGTCGGATTGCCAAAGCGGTCGACATAACGTCCCCGTTCAACCTTGCCGACGCGGCCATCGAGCGGTATGTCTACGACGAATTGTGGTCCGGGCACTCCGTGACAGGAAACGGCCCCGATCCCTTCGCGCTCGACACTTCCAACTCGAACGTCGTCCTCGACTTCCTCGACCCCGACGGCACTGGCTCTAGTCCCTCGACCCTCAACTCTCGACAACTCTATGGCAACGCGGTCGATCAAATCCTCGCTCAGGAGGACGTTGATGAAACGATCACCTCCGCCGACCGCGTTCTCTGGCCGCTCGCCGATCATCTCGGCACTGTCCGCGACCTCGCCAAAAACGACGGCACCCTCGGTCCGCACTACAAGTACAACAGCTTCGGCCAAATCACCTCCGGCGACACCTCCCGCACCCGCTACCTCTTCACCAGCCGCGAGTACGATTCCGCCACCGGCCTGCAATACAACCGTGCCCGCTGGTACGACACGGAAGTTGGCCGTTGGATAAGCGAAGACCCGATGGGGTTAGCGGCAGGTGATTCGAATTTGGCGCGTTACGTCCATAATTCCGCCTCCAACTCGACCGATCCGTCTGGGTTTCAAGAAGTCGGTCCTCCCTGGGATCCGTATTTTCTCTCGTTTCTGCCGCCTCCCGCTCCTCCACATGTGACGAAGATAACATCACTACCCGCGAACACCTGGTACATGAATAATATCGGATCACCATCGGGACCTGGATTGTTTAGCTCTACTTGGACGACACCTTATGCCACATTTCATCAAGGATGCCAGGGACTATGTACCCTGCTTGCGGGGACGACAGGTGTAGGTGGTACCTTCACATTACCGCACACCAATTCAGTTGCAACACCGTTCTTTGGTCCAAACGCGTTGATGAATGCTATTTCACACCTCAATATGCTTCAACAGCAGCCAGGGAATAATCCGATGCTCTTCGTGCTGCAACTGCCAGCTACACAGCCACCGAGCGCATTTCAATCTGGCAATGTCCTTCTTGATCAATTAGCTTTGACTCCAGACAAGAACTTCATGACGCTAATAACACCAAATGGCAGCGACCCGGCGACCTGGTACTGGCTCGGAATGAACCATGGTCTCAGCACTCCTGGCGCAACTGTCTTCCAGATGCCTTTTTCCAACGCGCCAGTCTCGCAAAACGCGCCGCCTACTTCGTCACTACATTTCAATTTTACCGTTTATGTCACGTTGCCAACACAGTCTCCGATTTACGGACCGACGGCTCTATTTGGTGCTCAGCCAATCAGTACGCCTTCAATACCGCAAACCAATGCGCCGATTATCTACCCTATTCCTGGGCCGCTTCAAATGCCACCAACGCCCTAAGACGACGGGCCGGATTAGGCGCCGTGTGCTTGTGATTCTTTGCGCGCTGGTATTGGTTATCGGCATCGCTACGCATAGGATTGAGCCCGCGTTCTCGCGATGGATGGTGGATCAGAAACTCGCGATCGGTATTCAACGCATGGGCGGCGGCGTGACGTTTTTTGACGACAGCGGGATTTTAGTTATGGGAAGATGGGGCGACAAAGGCGGGCCGGGATGGAACGACGACGAACTTGCCGAAGCGCTGTCGATAGTCCGTGCTCAAGAACGCCCTGTTGTCGTTCTTGACCTACAGCAGTCAGCAGTGACCGACAGTGGATTGAGCCTCGTAAGTCAACTCTCGCAACTTCGAACTCTCCGTTTAAGTATGACGGATATCACGGATGACGGCTTAGTACGTTTGCAACATCTTCCCGCGCTGGAGACCCTAGACCTGTACGGTTGTCATTTAGTGAAGATGCACGGACTCAAAAACCTTCGCGCGCTTCCGAAACTTAGAAGGTTAGATGTGCGGGGGACAGGTTTCTCCAGCGAGGAAATGGTCCATTTGCGATTGGCTCGGTCCCTTGAGTACCTAGCGCTAGGAGATGTCGTTTCCGTCCGAGATGACGACTTCAACCAGTTAACCGATTGCTTGCGACTCCGCGTCCTAGACCTGAGCGGCGCAGACGTAACCGATGAGGCATTGGTTCATCTTGAAAAACTCCCAAGCTTGAAAGAGTTATACTTGCAAAATACTCTTGTGAGTGATGCCGGCATTTCTACGTTGTCAAGGATGACAACCGTACGCGAGTTGGTAATTGACGGAACTTACGTCTCCGAAAAAGGGTTGCAGGAACTTAAGGAAGCGCTTCCGGAAGCTACGGTGTCCGGGTACAGATTGCGAGGAGCGAAAAATGGGGCGGCTATAAAGGGCTATTAAGGGGTCAGGAGCATATAATATATGCTCCTGACCCCGGGTGCGGTCTCTCTGGTGCGCTCCTTTAGGCGGCTTTGCGTGCTCGATTGGGGATGGATGGTCCAAGAGTTCGGGGTGGAGCGTCATGGTACGATGTGACGAGGGCCTGATAAACATTGTCCCACACGCCGCTGAGCAGAATCACGCGCAGGTTGAGAATCACTTGAGCGCCGGCTTTCGACCACCGCATGCCCGATAGCTTGAGTCGAAGAGTGGAAAAGGTGTCAGGAACCGTTTATTGGACACCTACGACTCTGCCGACAACCGCACGAAGACCACCGACGAACGGAAGAATCAAAGGGTTCAGGACTCATTGATTGGGTCAGCGGTGTGGTAACAGTTTAGTCCGGACAAATCAAAGCACTGTCATGGGCGAATTTGGAGGTATAAACGGGGACAGGTCCAGTTATTAACATCCAACTTGCCAAGAACTGGACCTGTCCCCGTTTCCTCCCCGTCAATCCGCAGAAGCTCTTGCGCATGTCGGTGGGCGTGGTGCAGAGGAAGATCGGTTGGTGTGTGGGCACAGCGATCATGGCCTTCCTCCTGCCTGGTCGCCAGCGAATTCGCGACGCTCGCCGCCAAGCTTTGCATCTTCGTGCATGACCGAGCGAATGACGGCCTGGAGGACGGGCGAGTCTTGGCTGGGAAGTTCGATACGAGTGCCTCCGGCGAGTACGATGGCAATGTGAGCTGCTGGAGAGCGACGCCCCACCGGTGGCACCAGTTGCAGGGGTACGAATTGCGCGGCTTCGTTATCCTCGGCGACTGTTTGAGCATCCGAAGTCGTCGCGACCGGATTGTCGTTTAGCTTCTGCCGCCACTGATAGAACGAGGCGACCGAGACTCCCTCGGCGTCACAGAACCGTCGCACCGAGCCCTGAAATGTTTGAAACTTGCGTAAGCGTCTTTGCCAGCGCAATCGCAGCGCAGGATCGGAAACACGAGCCATCAGCGGATCTCCTTCAAGCCAGAGTGAAAGAAACCCGTCAGCCTAAGCCACCCGTCAAGACTGGTGCTGGTGCTCGCTTACCATTGATTGACCAAGCGGTCGATGAACATCGCAACCCGCAGCAATGGTGGGGCGAAGTGCTGCGCGACACCACGGGGCAGGCGATTGACGAACAAAAAGGCAGCTAACAAAACGGTGAACGCGAGCGGCAACATTTCCGGCGATTCAACCGTTAGACTGTTGGAAAGGTAATTGGTGATTCGGCGCGGTTCCCTGTGGCCCGCCGCCGCGTTACCTCGGACGTTCAGCTTCCTATCCAGATAGGCTGACCGGATAGGCTGGTCAGTCCAATAATTGTTCGCACCTCATGAGAACATTCATGGATTTAACTGAGCAACAAACTGCCGCAGTTGACTTTTCTTGGAAGATGTTCCGGGAGTATCGGGCTGCGTTGAAGCAGTACTTCCTGTACCACATTGTAGATGAGGGCAGATTGCCAACAGAGAAACAATGTTTGAAGGACGTGATAAAGCTACTCATGTTCCAGCAATGGGACGACGCGGAAAAGGCGCCGCTTCGTGATGCTTACGCGTGGCTATCGAAATTCCAGGCGGGCGCAGAGCCCCTTGAATTCATGCAGCAAATGAACATGCAGCTTTATGAAGAGAGTTTGGAAAGAGATGGTGTTGAGTTAGACGAAGTGGAACGGCTTGCTCATTTGGCATTTGCCTCAAAAGGAAGCGTGGAGGCAGAGGATCTAGAAGTTGTTGATGCTGAGAAGCGAATGCTGGAAACGGAACTTGCTCGTTGGGAACGAATAAGGGCCGTGGAAGAGAAAAGGCGGAGGTTAGACGAAGCGTGGAAGCAAGTCGCCGAACATATCGCGGTATTAAAGAAAGGCGTCGAGCGATCCGAGGGTCGCACGGATGCACCATCTGAGGCGTGAACATCCAACGCAGTTCCCTTACCTCGGTTTGCTGTCCACCCGATAAACAAACGCACGCAAAAAGGATCTTCAGACATGGACAATCCGTGGCCAGAAAAGGGAGACAAAGCCTTTCGGGACGGCCCTCGGGCGTGCCACATGCAGCTTGGTCGGAGTTTGGGTCTCGCCGTTATTGCGGATGGTTTCAAGGAAGCCAGCGATATTCTCGTGGACTATCTTCAACAGCACCCCCGTAACGACGCGCTGGTGCATCCGATTATCTTCGGTTACCGCCAATGCCTTGAACTTCGTATCAAGGCGTTAACAGCCACCGCGACTCAATTCGACACCGGCAGACCAGATTTCAAATGGGGTCATCGACTCGGCGAACTCTGGCAACACATCTCCCCGCGGTTGCGAGAGGAGCTCGAGCAACAGGAGGAAGAATCGTTCCAGATTGTCGAACAGGTGATCATGGAGTTTGATGACATCGACGAGCGAGGCGATGGATTTCGCTATCCAGAAGTGGTCGATCAATTCAATATTGATTTGCCGAACATGCGTGGAGTTATTGAAAAGGTATCAGATTTCCTAGAGTCCCTTAACGATTTATGGGATGCTGGCCTTTCCGCACAGGGCTAGACCGAGGAACAGGCTGCCGAACAAGGTCGTTACAGCCGACGTGCTACCCGTATGATTGTTCGACCGTTAATGAAGATGGAGAATCGGTCGAAAGTCCAAGCCGGCTGGGTGGCACGGGCGAATGATTGGTGTGCCACTGGCTTTGCCAGTGCTCTTCCGACTTCAACCATCACGGCCGCGTCTGCACTGGCAGAGCCAGTGGCACCCGCGCGCCACTTACCAGCAGCAGTGCGATCGCTGGCAGCCGACACCCGCGTCCAGTTCCGCCGCTTTCTCGCCGCGCCGAGTTGCAACGTCTCTTTCACGCGCACTAGAATGTGGCGAGTCGAGACCAACCGGGCCTGCATCCGCAAAGGCGGCCCCCACCGCCCGCAGCCAAGCGTCTCCGTTCAACTCCCAAACTATCCGTCCGAGTACAGACGGATAGTTTGTTATTCGTTATGGCCAAAAATGCAGTACACCAGTGTCCACTTTAGAAGTCAGGAGGCCGTGTGCAATGACCGAGTCGCTTCTACGACGTGAGATCAAGAAGGCAATTGACCGCCTGCCGGCTGATCGGCTCTCGTCCCTGGCCGATTATGTCGCGTTTCTGGATAGCCCAACTCTTCGGCAGCGGATCGAGCAAGCCGAGCGCGATTTCAAGGCCAAGAAGGGCGTCAATTGGCGAGACGTCAGAAACGATGTTTGACGTCGACCTGTCGCCGTCGGCCTCGGAGTTTTACGCAGCAGCGGATCGGCCATTGGCCTTAAAACTCGCACGCTGTTTCCGTCACCTGGAAGAGAATCCGCGGCGCGGCAACAACATCAAACGTCTTCAAGGTGAATGGAAGGGCTACCTGCGTTACCGCGTTGGCGACTGGCGTGTTATCTATCGCATCGAAGACGTCGCCAGCCGCGTCAACGTGGTCGTGATAGCCCATCGACGCGAAGTCTATGAGTAGTCGCACCATACGCCAAACCGGAGTAGGCCATCTGAATCGAACTCGTCACAACAACTGGACCGGCTGGGTGGCACGGGCGAATGTTTGGTGTGCCACTGGCTTTGCCAGTGCTCTTCCGACTTCAACCATCACGGCCGCGTCTGCACTGGCAGAGCCAGTGGCACCCGCGCGCGTCGGGTCTGCGCACGCCAAACGAGTAGCCTCCGAAACCCGCGGCTAGCGCCGTCGGCTCAATTCGTGTTGCGTTGCAGGAACTCATTGAGTGCGGCGTTAATGCATTGAAGATGTTCATCGAGTGTTGCCGCACTCTTCCGTATGGACTCGTCGACTCCTTCGCTCGATTCCAATTGTTGCGCGCAGTGTATGGCGGGATACACGTGCAGAAACGCGATCGAACCTTTCAGGCTGTGGGCGGCTTGGTTCAAGGCGGCGCCGTCGTTCGTCGCGATGGCCTGCCGGATGCCATCCATGAATCGAGGCGTTTCGAGCAAACAAGCTTCGATGCAGTCGCAAAGCAAGGCCTCGTCACCCATCATGCCACCCAGAACCAGATCCCAGTCGATCTGCAACGAATCCACCGCCGGCGAAGTTTCAAGGTCTTCGACGACGAGAGGCTCGCGATTCCCCAGCACGACGGCGAGCTTATCCATCAACTCGTTCACGCGAATCGGTTTCGAGACGTATTCGTCCATGCCGGCACCCAGACACAAGTCGCGGTCGCCGGTCATGGCGCGGGCGGTCATGGCGATAATTGGCTGGCGTCTGCCCGTCGTCTGTTCGGCAATGCGGATGGCTTTGGTTGCCTCGAATCCGTCCAACTCGGGCATTTGCACATCCATCAAGACCACGTCGAACTCGGCGATGCGTAGAGCTTCGATGGCTTCTCGTCCATTGTTGGCGATGATGACGTCGTGGCCTTGTCGGCTCAAAACGCCTTGCGCGAGCTTCTGATTGACGATATTGTCTTCGGCCAACAAGATACGCAACGCACCGAGTTTGTTGGCTCTCTCCTGGACGGCTTGGTGCGTGGGGTCGCCTTCAGGAGCCGAGACACCGAGCGCGCGCACGATGGCGTCGAAGATCTCTGATTGCTTGGCGGGCTTGAGCAAGCTTGCTATGACGCCCAGCTTGTCACGCCGATCGGCGTCGCCAGGACGTCCGCTGGACGTGAGCATAACGATCGCAATGTCCGCAATGGACGGATCATCACGAATCCACGCCGCGAGCATGAAACCGTCGAACTGCGGCATGTTGACGTCGCTCAACAGCAAGCGAAACGGGTTGCCGTCCGCGGCGGCGGCCTTCAACGATTCCAGAGCGCTCGTCGCATTATCCACCAGCGTCGGCTTCATGCCCCAGTTGCGAAGCATTTCTTCGACGATGCGGCGATTTGTCGCGTTGTCGTCGACGACAAGTACTGGTGTGCCACCGACGACAACGGCATTGCGTGCCGGTCTTTCGAGTTTGTCTTCGTCACCCAGAGCGAACTCGACGTTGAAGTGAAACTCGCTCCCTTGATCGACCGTACTCTCCACCCAAATCTTGCCACCCATCAGCCCGACCAAACGCGACGAAATCGCGAGTCCCAGGCCGGTACCGCCAAAACGCCGTGTCGTCGAACTGTCGACTTGCTCAAACTCGTCGAAGATCGAGGCGAGCTTTTCTTCCGGGATGCCGATTCCCGTGTCGCGGACGGTGATGTGGCATTTTGCGATGTCGGCAGTTTTCACCATACAGCGGACGTCGACGACCACCTCGCCCGTCTCGGTGAATTTGATCGCATTGCCGACCAGGTTGACAACGATCTGCCGTAGCCGGCCGACATCCCCGATTAGTGCCCGTGGCACGTCGGGCTCGACGCGAAACGCAAGCTCCAAGTTCTTGTCATGCGCTCGCAAGGCGAGCGACTTCATCGTGTCGCCGAGGTTTTCGCGCAAATCGAAAACCGTATTGTCGAGGTCGAGCTTGCCGGCTTCAATCTTGGAGAAGTCGAGAATGTCGTTGATCACGGTGAGCAACGATTCACCCGACTCGCGAACCATGCAGAGGTAATCACGCTGCGATTGCGCGAGCCGCGTGTCGAGAACCAGTTCGGTCATGCCGATGATCGCGTTCATCGGCGTACGGATTTCGTGGCTCATGTTGGCCAGAAAGTCACTCTTGGCGCGATTCGCCGCATCCGCGGCTTCTTTGGCCGCCACGAGTTCCTGTACCGCTCGCTTTCGATTGGTAATGTTGCGGCCGATTCCAACAAGCCCTGTAACGGTGCCGTGCTCGTCGCGAAGCGGAACCTTGGTGGTCAGCAGCCACACTTCGTTTCCAGCGGGGTCGGGTGCATATTCTTCATGGTCGATCATCGCCTGGCCGGAGCGCATGACCAGCTGGTCATCCGCGACATAGTTGGCGGCCAACTCGGGAGGCGAGAAGTCGAAATCGGTCTTGCCGATCACCTCGTCTTCGGTCTCGACATCGAGCACTCGCAGCATCGCGGCGTTGACGGCCACAAACCGTCCGGCGCGATCTTTGATAAAGATCAAATCGGGAACATTGTCGATGATCGTCTTCAGCAGATCGCGTTCGCGCGCGAGATTTGCTTGGGCACGTTTGTATTCCGTGATATCTCGCGAGATGCCAAATGTACCGATGGTCTCGCCGTTGCTGTTGCGCAGCGGCAACTTGGTCGTTGAACACCAGGTGTCGTCATGCTTGCTCCAGGTCTCTTTCTCGACCTTGTCGAGGATCGGTGTACCCGTTCGCATCACCTCCTGTTCGTCGAGTCGAGCCTGCTCCGCATGTTCCTGTGTAAAGTAGTCGGCGTCCGTCTTGCCGATCGCATCGTGGGGATTGGCGAGTCCAAACTTATCCGCCAATCCGCTGCTGACACGAATGAAGCGGCTCTGTTGGTCTTTGAAGTAGATGCTGTCCGGAAGCTTGTCGAGCAAGCTGTGCAGCAAATATCGTTCGTAATCGAGCGCTGTCTCGGCTCGCTTCCGATCCGTGACGTCCCAGAACATGACTTGGATGCCGCTGGCATTGCCGTCGGCATCAAGGACCGGGCCTTTGAGGACTTCGACATAGATGTCTTCCCCGTCCAGCGTTCGATGTTCTTCCACCTCGTGCAGCAACTCGCCCGTCTCGATCACGTGGCGATCGTCTTCGGTGTACTTCTTGGCCAACTCCGCGGGGAACAGGTCGAAGTCCGTCTTGCCGAGCAATTCGTCGAGCGACTTTCGCATCGAGTCGCAGTATTTCTTGTTTCCAAAGACTGTTCGACCGCGCAAGTCTTTGCGGATCACATTCAGTGGCAAGCTTTCGACGAGCGAATGATAGACGGCTTCCGATTCGCGGAGCGCCTGCTGCGCAAGCTTGCTCTGAGTGATATCGGTCGAGATGCCCCCAACTCGGACTGCGTTGCCATCGTCGTCGTACACGACCGCCGTGTTGTCCAGCAACCAACGGACTTCGCCATCGGGACGCACGATGCGGTATTCCAGTTCGACTTGCCCTTCCGCCTTCAGGCGTTTCAGGTGCTTCTCGAATCGGTCGCGGTCATCCGGATGGATGGCGTCGAGCCAAAAGTTCTTGTCTTCGATCACTTCTGGCAGCGGGCGGCCGTAGATTTGTTCGACGGCTTGGTTAACGAACAACAGCTCGCTGCCGTCCGCCGACGTACACCACACGATCTCGTTCACCGATTGCAGCAGGCTTTCAAGAAGATGCTCCTGACCCGCAACATGGCGGCGATTGAGCAAGGCATCGGATTTCGTCATCGGGCACTCGTCGCAGAAAGGACGCGAAGGAAAAGATCCTCCTAATCTAGGGAGTCGCATCTTCGGATGCAACTAACTCTGGCGAGTCACCAGGGCTTTTGTTTTATTCAATCTACGACGAATGCAATGAGTAGCATGGCCTCGCAGGCCGTGTGTTTTCAGGCGTTCCCAACCCGACACGGCCTACGAGGCCATGCTACTTTTTACGCAAATTCAAACAAACAAAAGCCCTGGGCGAGTCACGGCCTGCAAGACCGCGAACTATCGGAACTTCGCAGGTTACCAGTGATACCATTGGTCGGCGGTTCTTGCGAACCGTCCCTCTGGACTGGCACAATGCCGCTCAGCCCTTCAGCGATCGTCCACCGACATGGTTTCATGATGAGCAAGCCTACCGCGCAGTTCCCGTCACCCGGTTCGACGTCTTCCAGCCTATTGGAAGCTGTCCGCGATTGGGATGAGGAAGCGTGGAACCGGCTCGTCGATCTGTATGGACCGGTCGTCTATCGTCGCGGGCTGCTTGCACGCTTTGATGATCAAACGGCCAAGGATGTCGTTCAGGAGGTTTTTGTAGCGGTTGCTCGATCGATCGGCAGCTTTCAAAAGCAATCGAAACAGGGCTCCTTTCGAGCCTGGCTCCGAACCATCACGGACAACAAGATCCGCGATGTGATTCGCAAACGTGTGAGCGAACCACAAGGACCGGGAGGCACGACTGCACAAACGCTTCTCGTGGAGATGACGCAACCGACGACCGACGATATCGTCGGCTTCTCGGGCGACGATGAGAAAACGCTCCTGATCCGTCAAGCGCTCTCGCGTATCAAGGGCGAATTCAAGGACCACAACTGGCAGGCATTTTGGCGAATGGCTGTTGACGGGCGAACGTCGGAAGAGGTGGCCGCTGAGCTCGGTTTGAAGGCTGCAGCCGTCCGGCAGGCCAAGGTTCGTATCTTGCGTCGCTTGAAGAGTGAACTCGGCGAACTGTTCGACTAGCACGCGTCACAGGGGACCGTTTACTGTTATGGGGCTGGAGCCGAACGAGAAGCTGGCTGCCGACTCAGTTGCTATCCGCGAATAGAGCATACGTCATGGCGTCCTCCGACTGTCCAAGTGAAGATCATTTGAAGGCCTATGTTGCTGGCGACGTCTCGGATGAGTTGATGAGCGAGTTTGAGTTGCATCTGGAAACTTGTGCGCAATGTCGCGCGACGTTGGAGACTCTGGAACGAAGTGGGGACACGTTGCTGAACGGACTGCGGAGCGTCGACTCGGACAGCGGCGTCAGCCAGGAAGCGGCCCTTGTCGAAGCTCTCGAACTGGCCCGTCAGATGACTCCGTCTCGCGTTGCATCCGACGTGGCGACATCTGATCCGGCGCTTAGTTGTGAAGAGGTCGTTGCAGATCGGCCTCGGGCGGAGTTGGATGACTACGAACTGCTAGATCGTTTGGGGCATGGCGGCATGGGGCAGGTTTACAGAGCCCGCCATCGACGGCTAGATCGAATCGTCGCCGTAAAGCTGTTGGCGGATCATCGGCTCGACGCAGCAGCGGCAACTCGCTTCCATCGGGAGATGCAGGCCGTCGGCAAGCTCGACCATCCGAACATCGTGCGGGCCTTGGATGCGAGAGAAGAGAACGACGTGCCGTTCCTGGTAATGGAGTATGTCGAAGGCATCGATATGGCCACTCTCGTTCGACAACTCGGGCCGCTTCCCGTCGCCGACGCCTGCGAAATCGTGAGGCAGGCAGCAGCGGGGCTGCAACATGCCCATGAACGAGGCTTGATTCACCGCGACGTGAAGCCGTCCAATCTGATGCTCGCCGCAGACGGATGCGTGAAGCTCGTTGATTTTGGCTTGGCAAAGCTAGTTGAAGACGCGAGCGATCGATCTGCCCTAACGGAGAGCAGCCACATCCTAGGCACGCTCGATTACATGGCACCGGAGCAATGGGATGCCAGCGGCAGTGTCGATGTTCGTGCTGACATCTACAGCCTCGGATGCACGTTGTATTTCTTGCTGGTTGGTTCCCCGCCGTTCGCGAGCGATGAATTCGATTCTCGTTTGAAGAAGATGAAAGCCCACGCGGAATTGCCGCCACCGCCGATTGGTGATCAGCGCGCTGACATGCCTCTCGGGCTCGTCGCATTAGTCGAGCAAATGCTGAGTAAGCCGCCCGGCGATCGTTACGAGACTCCTGCTGTGGTCGCGAACGCAATCCAGCCGTTTACCAGTGGCACGGCTTTGCTGACGTTACTCGAACGGGCGGACTATACAACGCACCAGAACACTGAGTCACCAAAAGAGTCGTTGGGTCACCGAAGGACGACTTGGCGATGGTCGATTTGCCTGCTCGCACTGCTTGTGATTCTAGTTGGGGCAACATTTGGAATACGAGCTTGGCAAAGTGAGAAACCGCCGAGCAAGGCATTGGTTGGCGATATCGAGACCCCAAGCCAGTCGGTATCGCCTCTAAGTCCCGTGGCTTTGGTTCGCCAGCCCGCCGCGATTGGTGGTGTGCGATCGTGGACGCTTGAGACGATCGGCCATCGCGGTCCCATTCGGGCGATTGACTATAGTCCCGACGGGCAGTTCTTGGCATCTGGTGGCTGCGATGGGACGGTGCGACTGTGGGATTGGAAGACGTATCAGCTACAGCGCATTCTAATTGGGCAACCGGCGGGCGTGACGGCTTTAGCATACTCGCCGGTGTCGGGCCGGTTGGTCTCTGCCGACGAGCTGGGCACGGTCGTATTCTGGGATTCCGCCTCGGGTCGGATCGAGCGAAGCCTGGAAACCGGGAAACGCATTCATACGCTGGAGTGGTCACCCGACGGGCGTCTCATGCTCATCGGCGGTGTGAATACTCTGCAGCTGTTCGATTCCGAGGGTGGCGCAGCTTCAGAATTCGCTGACGTTGGAAAGCGAAGCATTCGATGCATTTCATGGCGCTCCAACACCCATTTTGCCACTGGCAGCGGCGCGGGTGAAATTCGTATTTGGAATGCGGCGACGCGCAAAGTCGAACATCTGCTGGCCGAGCACAAGTCGCGCGTGTGGTCTGTTGATTGGTCGCCGGATGGAACGAAACTGGCTTCTGGTGGAGCGGATGGGACCGTCAAGATATGGGATGCACAACAGGGCACCTTGCTCGAAAGCTGGGACGGCCCCGACACTGATGTTTGCTCGGTTGCTTGGTCGAGTGATGGGGATAGGATTGCAGTTGCGGAGATGGACAAGAAGGTTCGTGTATGGGACGTGATCAAAAAACAAGAAACGGCGGTGACGAAAGGCCCGTGGTTCCCTGTCGTTCGCTGGACGCCAAACGACGAGTATGTGACCGCCGTCGGTAGCGAGGGGTATCTCCTTTTTTGGGACGGCGAGACCGACGGCGAAAGCCATCGCATTGTCGGCGCTGGTCAATCGGTGAATTCGGTTCAGTGGCTACACGGCGATTCGGCGCCGCGTTCCTTTCACGGGGATTTGATCGCACGAACGTGGCACCAGGCGACCGAGATACCAAACACGGTGGAGTCGGGGAGTCTAGCGTCCTGGTCCCCCAACGGCCAACTCGCGGCGTGGTGGAAGTGGGATGACGATCTTCGGATTGGCGATCCGACGACTGGCGTCGTAACAAAACAGCTGGAAGTTGACAGCGAGGTCCGGGCAATTGCATGGTCACCATCTGGCCATCGACTGGCTGCTGGAAGCGTGGCCGGTATCGTCAAGGTTTGGGATACGAGCACCTGGGAGCCTCTTCACACCTTCACTTTCGAGCCGGGCCCTGTTTGGAGTTTGGCTTGGTCACATGACGGGTCACGTCTGGCAGCAGGCGGCGTTCGTGGAATGCGAGTGTGGGACACGATGACCGATATGCTCGTCGCGTCGGGTCAGAGTCGGGGACAGGTGCTGTGCGTTGACTGGTCACCTGACGACGGTCTCGTCGCGGGCGCTGTGGATTGGGCCGGAAAATCTGCACAACTGTGGAGCGCTTTTACTGGCAACCAGATGGGTTTAGTCAAGCACGACGTGCTTGTGCGAGCTGTCGCATGGTCTCACGATGGCGAGTTTTTGGCCTCCGGCGATGCTCAGGGATTCGTGCGATTATCAGAACCGGCATCAGCCGCCACGGTGCAGGAGTACCGCAACGCTTCTGAGATCATGTCTGTGGCTTGGTCACCCGACCGAACGCGATTGGCTTGGGGCTGCCTGGGTGGGACGATTTGCGTTTCGCGACATGATGACCAGCGTATTGAGGTAACCCTCGTAGCGTTGGCCGAAGGGCGGAAGTTGGCTATTAGTCCAGACGGACACTTTGCGGGCTCAAACGGTATAGCCGATCAACTGCTTTACATCGTCGAAACCGATGACGGGCGGGAGGCACTTACTCCCGAGCAGTTCACTTCCCGCTACGGGTGGCGGAACGATCCATCGCGTGTCCAAGCATTTGTCGATCGGGCACGTCTACGCGATTGACTCCGGATCGTCCCACCTTGTCTCCTCCGCAACACCAAGCCATGTCGCTGGTTGCGACGAGCTTACTGGCAGCGCGTCACAGCCGTCCGTTTTGATACTGGAGGCGTGTTGCTTAACAGCAGATGATCCTCTTCGCCCAAGTCAAGAGGGAACTCCAACGATGACGATCATCGCATCCTGCACCTGCGGCGCGAAGCTGAAGGCACCACCGGAACTTGCTGGCAAGCGGGTGAAATGCCCATCGTGTGGTCAACCAATCGCCATTCCGATCCCGAGCGATGCGAGTTCGGAGGAGATTGATCCATTGGCAATATCGGCCTCGAACGACGATCCGCTCGGACTGGGCGACCTCTCGACGGACTTCGCTTTTGGGGGCTCTCTGCCGCAAGGTCAAGTACTGCCGTCCTTGGGAGCAAATGCCTATGCTGTCAGCGGAACCGGCCCATCTCCCGCCGCGCATCGGAACAAAGACGAAAGAGAAGAGTTTCGACGAGAATTCGGCGACGTCGAGGACAGAACATACTCACGAGTGCCGTATTTGGTTTCCGTGTATGGCGTGATTCTGATCGGCGTCTTCAGTCTGAATGTTCTTCTCAACCTGCTCTTCACCATCTGGGGGTTAGTCGCAATCATCGCCGGTGGTGCGAATTCGGAAGAGCAGATGACTTTCCTACTCATCTGCGGCGTCATACTCGCGATCAATTGCCTGGTATCGTTTCCATTTGTGCGCCTTGCCATCGGCTTGGCGAACGGCTACCGGAGTTCGGTCTATGGCTTGCTCTTTTTGTTAGTTGCAGCTTTGACATTTGGGGTCGGCTGCTTTGTGATACGCGAGTTCTTGTTTGCGTTCATCATCCTAGGAGTCTCGGCAATGCTGTTCGTTCCGCCAGCCGTTGCTTCACTGAGGAACTGGGATGCGTTTCAGTAGACGCTCGAAAGGGGAAAGAACTAAAATTGCCTCAGAATCACACCCCCTCCTTGTCTCTTCCGCACAACACTTTGGTTGTGGGAACATGAGGGGTGGCGTCACAGGCTTGCGTTTTAATTGTTGAGGTGAGATGCTGAGCCGTATCGAATATTTTACGCGTCCTACCGGCTTCGAAGAGTACAAGCAGTGCATGTCCGATGTCCTCACTGTCATCAACCGACCGAGGTCGTTAAAGACGACTCATTACAAGACTTGACTTGTCCCTCCTGTGGCAGCAGATTCAGTCTACTTGGCGAGGAAGAAGAACTTGTCAGCACGACTGCCACCTATCAAGCGAAACCAGGAAAAACGATTGGCCACTTCGAGTTAATCGAGCAGGTTGGGCAAGGACATTTCGGCAGCGTTTATCGGGCACGCGACACACATCTCGATCGCATGGTCGCGGTCAAAATCCCGCGTCGCGATCAGATCGGCCCGGACGAAGCGGAGCAATTCTTCCGCGAAGCGCGAGCGGCAGCACAACTCAAGCATCCGAATATCGTCGGTGTGCATGAAGTTGGTCGCGAAAAGGACACCATCTTCATTGTCAGCGATTTTGTGGATGGTGTTGATCTTGCCGAATGGCTGACGGGTGCTCAACCCACGCCCGGGGAGGCGGTCGAGTTTACCGCAAAGATCGCCGAGGCGCTGCACCATGCGCACGAGTCCGGCGTCGTTCATCGCGATCTGAAGCCCTCAAACATCATGATCGATTGCAACGGCGAGCCACACATCATGGATTTTGGCTTGGCTAAACGCGAAGCGGG
>JAQBZB010000553.1 GCA_027622275.1 Planctomycetota bacterium
GTTGGAATACCGATTATCTTGCCCGAGTCCTTGGACTACAAAAGACTTAGTGTGCGTTTGCCGTGGCCCCGGCCCCCACGCCAATTCGTCAAGAGTATTCCGAGAGAGCTGGAACGAATCTGTCTCAAAGCGATGGCCAAGCAGATCACCGATCGCTATACGACGGCTGCCGATATGGCCGAGGAGCTGCGGGCCTTGTTGCAACAGGGCGGCACGCCGCCCCCTGCACAAATCACACCGGCCAAGCCCAGAGAGCCCGTCACGACGCGCGAAGTGACGAAGATCCTAATTGCCGATGATCATGAACTCAGCCGTTTCAAGCTGGAGAATGATCTGACGAAGTGGGGGCACGAAGTTACCAGCGCCGAAGATGGTGTGCAAGCTTTGGAGATGTTTAAGAATGGCGAGTTCTCGATCGTCATTACCGATTGGATGATGCCCAAGATGGATGGACCGGAGCTGGTGCAGCGGATTCGCGAGTTGCAGACGGACGACTATGCCTACATCATCATGCTCACGGCCAAGTCCGAGAAGCAAGACATCGTGGCGGGAATGGGAGCGGGAGCCGACGACTTCTTGTCGAAACCGTTCCATCGAGACGAATTACAGGTTCGATTGCGGGCCGGCACTCGAATCACCAAGCTCATGCGAGATCTGAGCGAAACGAATCGTCGGCTACAACGCAGTCGCGAGGCGGCGACCGAGCTTCAGCAATCGTTCTTGCCCGAGAAGAAGCCGATCGTCGAAGGCTACAACATTGCTTGGGAGCGACGTTCCGTTAGTGAGCTGGGGGGCGACATGTTGAACGTCTTCCTGCTCGACGACAAACACCTTGCGTTTTACGTCTTGGACGTGACAGGCGAGGGCGTGCCGGCCACAATACTAGCGACAACGCTCAGTCGCGCCTTGTCTCCTGCCGCCGATCCCCAATCGATCTTGGCCGAACATGGTGAAGGCGGAACCTATCGGCTGCGAACTCCACGCGAAGTTGCGTCGGAACTCAATCGTCGGTTTGGCCGGCAAGAAGGAAGGCAATTCTTCACGCTGCTCTACGGCGTTTTGAACACGGAGACTCGCGAATTCTGCTGCACGAGCGCCGGCCACACTCCTCTGCTCCATCAACACAAGGGCAAGTCGGCTGCCATGATTGATGTGCCCGGATTTCCCATCGGCATGGACCCCGACAGTGACGACTTTAGTGAGCGGAGTTTCGTGTTGCAGTCCAGGGACCGCCTCTTGGTTTATTCGGATGGACTCACGGATGCGATGCGCGATGACGGAGAAGTTTACGGCGCGGCGCGGCTTTTAAGCGTGCTGACGAAGCACGCAAAGAGCGACCTCGACGAGACCGTCGCCGCTTTATTAGGGGACGTTGATAAGTTTCGTGGCAACTCGAACCCAAGTGACGACATCTCGATCCTCGGCGTTTCCGTCGACTAAGCACCGTTCGAGGAATTAGTGAGCGGAATGGCGCTAGCCACCGGTTCTTCGTGCGCCGTGAAACACCGGCGGCTAGCGCCGTGCCGCTCACCTGAATTCGGACAGGTATTTCTCGAACGGTCCTAATCGTACGATGGCCTTCCGAGGCCGTCGTGCCCCTGATGGTGCCGGTAACCGACCGCTTTGGAAGGCCGTCGCACTTCGGACTCCGCCGGCATCCTACTCCACCTGTCCCCAAATCTTTTCAAGCAACGCATACATCGCCGGGTCATGCTCGTTCAACTCGGCTCGCACAAACGGATAGAAATCGTTGACGCCGAAGTACGCTTCGGTCGATTCGGCAAAGTACTCCTTGTGGTTGCTCAAGCCGTAGTGCCTGACCTTCTTGCCGGTGTAGAGCAAGACCTCTTCGTAGATGCCTTGTTCTTTTGCCGCCTCAAAGACCTCGATCACTTCCGGGTTGTCAAAGCTGAGCACCTGGTCGTGGTAGGCGTGAGCTAACTCGTGAAGTACGACGTACGGATGCTTCGCCCAAGTATGAGCCTCGTACAGGTGTCGGGCCTGCGGAATGTGGACGTGCTTCACCAAGCGTGGATCGTGCTTGTGGGCAAGCAGCCAACCGCGATCGGGGTGGTATTGCATGGCCTTCAGTTCGGGGTGTTCAAATTCGAGCCAGATCCGTAGCTCTTTCAGCTTCGCCAAGCGGTCTTCGGGGACGATGTAGGTGATTCGTTGCAAATGATTCGCTAACGCCTTCAGCGCTCTGTCGCCGAGTGGCTTGTGTTCGCCAGACAATAACTGCGGATCGACCGCCACCGTCCAACCTTCAATATTCTGCTCGATCGGATCGAAGAAGGTGTCTGCTTCCTCGGCTCGTAAGGTCGAAGCGATAATCCCGAAGGCGGCAAGGCCGATCAGCAACACAGGGCGTAGCGGAGAATACATGACTTACAATTCCTTGTTGTTCGACAGGTCGAGGCCGCGACTTTGTGTGTCGCGTGCTTGCTTGGAAAGTGAATATCAACAACTTCCCGATTTGAGTTTTGGGAGGGCGAGGCTCCCGCCGAGCCATACGGGGCAAGGCTCGGCG
>JAQBZB010000554.1 GCA_027622275.1 Planctomycetota bacterium
CCCTCCATCGCCGCATCCTCCAACTCCTCGGCATCCCCCCACCGCCTACGACCAATGAGCCAGTTCAAGCCGCCGAAAAATTCCGAGATATTGAAGACGAGATGTGCGGAAAGTGCGTTTCATTCTTAACTCCAAACCGGTTTATCCCGACGTTTTCATAGCCCGCGGTTCTCGTGAATCGGTTCTCTCGAAGTTCACGAGAACCGCAGGCTATCGCCAGGCGGCTGATGAATAATCCCGGCTAGTACGCATTCTGTTGCGAGAACACGACAAACACCGTCCTGAACAGAATCTTCAAGTCCATCCACAGCGACCACTCGCGAATGTATTCGAGATCGCATTGAATCCGATTCGACATCTTGTCGAGCGTGTCGGTCTCGCCGCGCCAGCCCAGAACTTGAGCCAAGCCCGTGATGCCGGGCTTCACCTTGTGCCGCAGCATGTAACCGGGAATTAGACGCCGATATTGTTCGTTATGCGCGCTCGCATGAGGCCGCGGCCCGACGAGCGACATGTTTCCTTCGAGGACGTTGAACAGCTGCGGAAGTTCGTCCAGTGATGTTTTGCGCAAGATCCGGCCGAGCGGCGTGATACGCGGATCGCCTTGCGTCGCCTGCTTCACCACGGGTCCATTGTCGGCAACTCGCATGCTGCGGAACTTCCACACCAGGATCTCGCGTCCGTCCAGACCATAACGCTTCTGCCGGAAAAAGACCGGGCCGCGCGAAGTGAGCTTGATCAACGCCGCAATGACCAGCATCGGAATCGCCGCCGCCCCCAGAGCCATCGACGCCAGCGCGACATCGCAGATCCGCTTCGCCATCCCATCGACACCGTAGAACGGGTTCTCGAAGACGCTGACCACGGGCAACCCGCCAATATCCGTCCAACGCGAGTGCAGCAACTCGAAGACGAAAAAGTCAGGCACGATATAAACCGACGCCGTGGAATCCGCGAACTGGTCCAGCAAGTGGCGAATCCGCTTCTCGGCTCGCATCGGCAGCGTGATGTAAATGCGATGGATTTCACCCCGTTGAGCCGAGTCCACCAACTCACCAATCGTCCCCAATCGGTCGCCGACTTCTTCGGGCACGTCACCGGTCCGAGTAGCGGGCCGGTCATCATAGAACCCGGCAAACTCCAAACCAAACTCCGGTGCATTTTCCATATTGCGAGCGAGACGAACTCCGAGATCCGTCACCCCAATGATCGCGAACTTGCGAGTATTCAATCCCTTGGCCATCATCGACCGCTGCACCATCCGCATCAGGATGCGGGTCGCGCCAAACAGTGCCGCCACGGTCCCGACCACGATCAGCAGCGCCGCACGCGGCAAGTGATCCGTAAATCGGGTGAAGAACGCCACGACAAGCAAAGCCGCGCCGCTGTACACCCAGGTCAATTCCGCCGCCGCAATCTCGCGATAGATCGCGACTCCGCGCCAACTGCGATACAGGCCCACAATCTCTCCAATCAGAAAGACCGTAATGATCGTAATCGTCACCGCCAGAAAGTAGTTCGTATCAACCCGCGTCTTGGGATACATCGCCGCCACGGTGAACCCCAAGCCGATACAAGCCGCATCCGACGCTCTCAGCAGCGCATCCACCAACGACCGTTCATGCCGAATCCGAAGCGAGTTTTGCGGTATCACGCCACCAGTTCCCTTCGTTCAGTTTCCAGAAGCTTCCGCAAAAGTCTAGGTCACGCCGCGTTGAAGCATGCCTCACGTCCGGGGAGAACCGGTGGCGATGAACGCTTGGAATGTGTCGTTTGTACTGGCTTGAGTTGCCATTTGAATTCCCGCATACTGACCGCACAGGAAGGGGGATCATTTTGTGGCGCACGGTAACGACACCAACTATTTCGTCCACACCTTGCTCCGTGCTCGCGATTGGCAGCACCGGCCGGAGTTCGATCTTGTTCGGGAGTGGTGGCGCAACAGTAGCATGGGCTCTCAGCCCGTGCAGACAGACAGAGGCCTCGGCGTCTGTGCCCTAGTCGGAATGGGCGGAGCCGGCAAGACGGCGATTGCCGAGCGGTTCCTGAACGAGTTGCTGGAAAACACAAGCGCGACGCGCCAGCGAGTGAGTCCCGACGGCGTGGCGAAAATTCACTCGCTTGCGCAACGTGCTCGTATCGACGCCCCGCTCCCTCACCCGCACAGCGTGTTCGTCTATTCCTTCTACGACGACGACAAACCGGAGAACTTCTTCCGCCACCTGCAATTCTGGCTGGAAGGCGACTCCGCCCCCGACAAGCAAAAGTCGCCCACGCAATTGATGTTCGACATCCAGCAGCATCAGGGCCTGATCATCCTGGACGGGCTGGAAAAGGTGCAAGAGAGCGGCGCGCGAGGCGGCTTTGGCCGGCTGACCAGTCCCAGCCTCCGCGACCTGCTAAACCACATCGCCTGCGGCTCGGCCCGCGAGCTGAGCGTGCTGGCACGGCAAACGCACACTAAGTCTTTTGTAGTCCAAGGACTCGGGCAAGATAATCGGTATTCCAACC
>JAQBZB010000555.1 GCA_027622275.1 Planctomycetota bacterium
AAGCCACCACTACGGGAACTTATTAAGACACAGTTTCTAAGTTGCGTGTTGAGCTGAACTGGCGTTGCCGATTCGTTAGGAAACAGATGAGCGCTGCAAGAACAAAACCAGCGCTACGTTAGGCAGAAGATTCGGGGATGACCGCACGCCGTTACTGAACGCGCGCAAGGCTCTCCGAAGAGAATGCGATCAACACGTGAAGCGTGACAGCATAATGCAGCGATCAAGAGCTGTGGCTGGCGAGAGTCGCCCGCCGTAGCTCAGCCCCGGCATGGCGGGGCGAGGGCAGACAGTTGCGATCATCGCCTGGGGCGACAAGGTCACCAACTCCAGGCGATCGTGGCGAGTGTCTTCCTGTGGGACCGGGACAGAGGGATCTTGACTAGGTGTCGGCAACGCTCCGCAGGTACATGTCTGGCCGCAACGGCACGCAGTCTCTCCGATCGCCGAGTGGCCTCGTCGGTCACTATTGCAACACGACGAGCGTTTTTTCTTCGAGCAACAGGTAGACTTAGCTTCTTTCGCACAGCAGGATTGTGTTGTCGTTTTCGAGCAACAACTGGTGGGCGATTTTGTCACCTGGTGACTAATGGCCGAGTTGCCGTCTCCGCAACCACAGGTTGCGGCAGGTAGGGACTGCGCGAGCAGCATCACGATGGCGATCCAGGCACTTGCTTGTGCGATGATCGGTCTTGATGCGGTCAGCATGGCGTCACGTGCCTTAGGATACCGGCGAGAAGAGCTTCTCGCGTCCGTCGCTTCTTTTCGACCGACGGCTCCTGCGACTTGAGGAAATGATGTGAAGGATCTGAAACGGAAAGCGACGGGATTGTCTTGAACGACCAACATCTGGTCAATGGCAACTGGTTCAATTGCGGCCACTCGTCCGGGACACTGCCGCTCGAACAGACACCACCTGGACCAACGCCGAGGATTTAGTGTACGCGTATCAGACTGATCGTCGGTGTGTCGTTCTGACAACAGATTGTAAAGTCTGCTATTCACGTCGATCGGGTCGCCAACCGCTAAGCACCACGGTATGACGAGGTTGCGACTCTCCGCGACGGCATTGGCACGGCAGCTGCATCTTGTTGGGAAGTAACTGAAAACAACTTCCTCCCCTTGTCCTCGAAGGAAAACCCGATGAAACGCTCCGCATTAACATTCGCCGCTGTCGCCTTAGTTGCCACGCTGGCTGGTTCGGTCCAGGCGGCTGACGGCTATGGGTACGGTGGTAGGACCCACGCCAGCGACCACGCGAATCTTGCCCACCAAGCTCAACACCGCAACGTCGTCCACCACAACGCCCATCACTATCCGCAAACGGGCTACCAACACTCTGCCTTGCATGCCAACCTCAATCATCAGGCCGGACATGCACAAGCTCAACACCACACGGCCCATGATTACGGGACATACGGGTCAAATTACGGTGGGTATTCGGGCGGATACTACGGCGGCCACTCCGGCGGGTACTACGGAAATCATGGTATCAGGGTCCGCACTCCGGTTGGATCGCTCTGGCTGCACCACTAAACGACCGCTTGTCACTGGCTCCCCTTCGCGCCGCATGCCGAAGGGGAGCATTTTTGTCGACGTGAAAGTAATCGAGGAATCACCGAACGGAGTCACGAACATGCTTGGAATTCGATCAGTTGTGACGGCTGTTTCCGTTGCCACGGCGGTGATTGCCGCGGGCACCACGCCGGCTTTCGGGCAGCGGTACGGGTTTGCGTATGGCTACGACGACCCATACGTCTTTCATTACGATGACCCGTACTACGCTCACGATTATTATTTTGCCCGCGATCACGATTTCCGCGATTACGAACCGGACTATCGCCTGTTCGACCAGGATGTTGGCGAACACTCCCACCGAGCCAGGTTCGCGAGTTGGTTTGTCCCCGAGACATACGAACCGACCGACCGACCGACGGGATCGTTGCCTCGTCCCACCGCGATCACGGGACTCACTGGACTTCGAACTGGGAACTCGATGCGAATGTTCTAACGCAGGCTACGTAGTACCGAATCCGCTACTCCCAAGACACGACTCACTACCGCCACTTCACACATTCGAATCACGACCGCCAGTTCCGGCGGACCTACCGCCCACGCTGAATCAAGGGCGAGTGTTGCCAGAACCAGCAGCATCCATTCCGAAGGGGTTACTTGAGCTGGCTCCTCGTGATCGGCAAGCCGCGCTGACGCAACGCACCTGTCCCGTAACCGGCGACGTCCTCGGTTTGGATGGGGCACCGCTCAAAGTCCGCGTCGGCGGTCGCGACGTCTTCGTCTGCTGTGAAGGATGTGTCGCCGATCTGCAAACTAATCCCAGCAAGTATCTGCCAGCGCTCGAAAACCGGATCGAGCGACAGCCAGTCTCGCCCAGCACTGGTGGGAGTGCAGGCAAGCACGATCACAGCGGTCACACCCACGACCACTAGTCCCAAAACAAGCGATCATTCGAAGTCTGCTTTAGCCAAAATCGTTGGCGCTGTCCGCGCGCTT
>JAQBZB010000216.1 GCA_027622275.1 Planctomycetota bacterium
ACCCCCGCCAAGAATTCCCAAAAACTCTGAAAAATGATGGGGATATGTCAGGTTATCTGGAGTCAGGCCGGCAACTTCAGACAATGCTCCTGGGGCAAACCTTGTCACCTGACGAGACCGCCCAAATCTTCCGCCCGAGAGAAGTGATGGGCGCCTCCGTCTGCTCGGTAGTGACGCCATTTTGTAGGTTGGACGCCTCGTCCGACCAGGAAACCGTTTGAAACATCGGACGGACGAGGCGTCCATCTACGTCAGTTATCGCGCAGTCCGTTGTTACCAAAACAGGATTGTAAAACTGCGTAGGATGGACATCCAGTCCGTCCTTACACGCCTTTCCGCGTGACTGGACGGACTGGAAGTCCATCCTACGCGGCTGCGGCACCGCCGCCCTACGTCTACTGAAGATTCTTGCAGATTTCCTAAAGTTCACGATTTGACTAACCGGGATTGTGACATAGGTTTCTAAGTGGAGACACAACAGCTTGCTGTTGTCTCTCTCAGAGCGAAGTGATTCCTTTCGGAACGCGTTGCTCTGTAGGCGTGCAGCCTCACATCCTCGAAAGGGCAAACCGGTCGCAAGGCCGGGACGCAAAGCTAAGGGCCGCGCACGATGCGTGTCGGTCGCGGCAGCCTGGTTGCCGAATGGATGGAATGCCGTCACGAGTACACTCGTACGACCTCCCAACCACGAGGACTTGGATTTAGATGATGGCGAGGCAAGCGTCAGTCCAGTTGTGTGAAACTTGAACCAACGCTGATTTGCAGGATTTACTTCCGCGTTTCTCCGCCGGTTCGAGTTTCGAAACGTATCTTTGTTCGTACGAGCTGTTTGTTTGTTTGCTCGGTCGAGTTGACCGGGAACAGCGGCACATTTGGGAGGAAAAAGATGAAGAATTTCGCAAAGAAGGTACAACGTTTCCTGAAGTCAGAAGACGGCCCAACAGCCGTCGAGTACGCTGTGATGCTCGCGTTGATCGTCATCGTTTGTTTGACGGCGATTACAGCCGTCGGTACGCAAGCGGCTCTTCAGTTCAACAACATCGCCACTAAGGTTGGTGCCAGCTAGTTCATCGCTGCTCTGAGCTACATCAAGCAAAAGCACCCGCACGGTGTTTCGGCGCCGTGCGGGGATTTTGCCATGATGAGCGCCCACGAAATCATTTTTTGCAGTGAGTCAAAGCATGTACCCGTTCCTACCGGCAGACAGCATGGCTGCGGCAATCGAGCTGGTGTGTTGCTTTGCGACGGCAGTGACGGCCATCGCTAGTTACCTGTTCACGATTCGCGTCTGAATCGCGGCTTGATGGAAGATGGCGGGTCGACACACTGAAGTCGACCGAGATTACACGGGAAGGAGACACGAATAATGGACTTTCTTACTTCGCTGGCCCACAGCATGGTCACCAACTGGCATGTCTGGTTGGTGACTGTCGTCTTGGTCGTGGCGGCGATCATCGACGGGATTCAACTCAAGGTTCCCAACTGGATCACCTTCCCGATGATCATCAGCGGTTGGCTGTTTAGCATCGGCTCCTACGCTTTAGCCGGCGAGCCGTGGTATCACGGCCTCGGGTGGAGTTTGTTCGGCACGATGGTCGGACTGGCGCTGCTGCTGCCAGCCTATTCGATTGGTGGTATGGGAGCCGGCGACGTCAAACTGCTGATGGGAGTCGGTGCTTGGGTACACGGCTCGACTACGTTCTTTGCCTTCTGCCTCTCGGGCATCGTCGGAGCGGTGCTAGCAGTGCTGATGGTGTTGGTTCGCGGTGCCTTCACGAAACACTACTATCAGTTCTGGGCGATCCTTGTCGAGATCGTGACGGTTCGCGATCCGGAGCGACTGTCCGCCATCGCCGCGGAACGGAAGAGTTCCATGATGCTTTTGCCTTATGGGATTCCGATTGCCATCGGGACGATCACTTACTTTGCTTGGACGGGAATGCTGGTATGAGATTCTTCCGATCGAAAGATGGCGAGACAGGTCAAAGTGGCGAGTCTCGCGATACTGAGAAGCAATCGAAGACCTTGCCGCGTAGTAGGTTCAACATGCACAAAGTGTGTGGGTCGTTCCGAAAACAACGAGGAGCGGCAGCTGTCGAGTTTGCCGTGGTTGCTCCTATCTTTGTTCTGCTCCTGTTCGGAATGGTCGAGTACGGTCGCATGGTGATGGTTCAGCAAATGTTGACGAATGCGACGCGCGAAGGGGCACGGCGTGCGGTGTTGGACGGCACGACCGTGACGAACGTCAAGACAACCGTCCAGGATTACCTGTCCAGCGGGAACATTACGGTGAACGACAATGAAATCACCGTCACGCCTGATCCAGCTGCCGCTTCGTTCGGCGATCCGGTTACCGTCAGCTTGTCGGTACCGTTCAGTCGAGTGAGCTGGCTGCCGGCACCGATGTTCCTGGGCAACGCCAGCATGTCGGCGACCTCCGTCATGCGTCGCGAGAGCGTTCAATAGATGAGCAACCAAACGGCAGAGGGAGAAGACTGATGCGAGCGAAATCTTTGGTGCTGTTCGTCATCGCCGTTGGTTGTGGACTAGCGGCGTCGATCGGCGTCAGCCAATACATGGAGAACGCCGGCGGCCGCGGCGGGCAAGCCGAAATGGCGAAGATCCTGGTGGCGATGGCGGATATCAACATCGGCGAGAAACTTGATGCGCAGACCGTCAAGCTCGAAGAATGGCCCAAGGACCGTGTACCCGAGGGTGCGGTCTATGAATTAACCGAGGTCGAAGGCAAGTATCCGCGCACGCGCATGTATGCCGGCGAACCAATTCTGCAAGCCAAGTTAATGTCGAACAAGAACAGCATTCCGCAGACAATCCCGAAAGGCTTTCGCGTCGTGTCGATCAAAGCCTCGGTCGAGAACGCGGGTGGTGGTTTGATTCAGCCGGGTGATCGAGTCGATGTTCTCGTCTTGTTGCGAAAGAGTGCGGAAGTTCCCGAGACGGGCACGCGCACGATTCTGAAAGATGTGAACGTCTTTAGCGTCGATGGTGCGACGGAACGAACTGTGGATGACGATGGTCACGCGCGCACGTTAAGCACGGTATCTCTGTTGCTGAAGCCACGGCAGGCGGAATCTGCCATGCTCGCCTCGGAGTTGGGTCGGCTGTTCCTGACGTTGCGTCGTCCTGATGATGATGTCGAGGATACGGACGAGGAAGGTGAAACGGTACGGTCTTTATTGGGTAACGACGGCGAATCCGCCAACGATCGGATCGTCGGACAGACCGGGGGACTCCCGGATTGGCTGAATGGTGTTGCGGATCCGCAACCAACACCTGTCGAGGACGTTGCGGCTCCCGTGGATACCGGGCCTAAGTGGACGATGGTGATCCTCGGATCAAGCGGCTCGAGCAAGTTCCTCTGGAACGACTTAAAAGAATTGCCAATCCAAGAAGCTGTCAACGTAGGTGGTGCAGGCGGTGCCGACTCGTCGCTGGCTCCGGTCCCGTCGGCGCGACCGCAGCCATCTGCTCGACGAACGCCTCCGACTTCGTCGCCACCACCCGACACCTCCGACACCGGGACGTCGCCAGTGGAAGAGACTGACACACAAGAAGACATTCCAATCTCTCCGCACTAAAACGCGGTACCAAGGATGGTAACTACGCGCTAACCGCAAGGAAGCAATAGCAATGTTGAAAGCACGTGCAACTGCGACGATGATCCTTGGGGCGATCGTCTCGCTCGCGATCTGTTTGGGATCGGCTAAGTCCGCGAAGGCTCAGTCGCTGGGACGCCAACCGGTACATTTTAATGTGAGCGGTCCCGTCGAACGGCTGGAGATGATCGTCAACACCAGCCGCATTCTGACGACCGAACACAAGGTGCCACAGCTGCTCGTCGAGAATCAAGGCATTATTCGGGCACAACCGATCTCACCAAACCAAGTGCAGTTGTCGGCGCTCAAGGCCGGGTTCACGACCCTGACCGTTTGGGACGAGAACCAAGGCGAACACACGATCGATGTGTTGGTCTATGGCGACGCCCGAGAGCTTGAAAACTTGCTCATGACGGAGTTTCCTGAGGCGACGCTCCGCGTCAGGCCGTTGGCCACCAGCGTCGTCATCTCGGGCTTCGTGCCTCGCGCCGAGATGGTCAGCCGCATCGTCCGCATGGCCGAAGACTACTATCCCAGCGTAATTAACAACATCACGATCGGCGGCGTCCAGCAGGTCTTGTTGCACGTCAAGCTAATGGAAGTCTCGCGGACGAAGCTCCGCCAGCTTGGTTTTGACTGGGCCAACTTCAACGGCAACGACGGCGTCGCACAAAGCGTCGCTGGTCTGGTTTCAGGAGTCGACCTGACGGGCGGAGCTGTGGCAAGTTCTGGGGGCGAGACCGTTGCCTTTGGGATCGTCAACAACGCCAACTCGTTCTTTGGGTTCATCGATTTTCTCCGCAAGTACAACCTGGTCAAGGTTCTGGCCGAACCGACGTTGGTAACCATCAGCGGTCGTCCGGCAAGCTTCAGCTCGGGTGGCGAGTTTCCGATCCTCGTGCCACAGGCCTTCAACACGATATCGATCGAGTACCGAGAATTTGGCACGCGCGTTGACTTCGTGCCGATCGTCCTCGGAAACGGACGCGTGCGTTTGGAAGTTCGTCCCCAAGTCAGCGAAATCGATCCTTCACGGAGCGTGTCGATCAATAATACGACCGTGCCGGGCTTGCGGACGCGGTGGGTTGATACCGGAGTCGAAATGAAGGCTGGCCAGACGCTCGCATTGGCCGGACTGATTCAGAATCAAATCGAATCGGAGAATGTTGGTTTGCCCTGGCTGTCCGATCTGCCTTGGATCGGAAGCGCCTTTCGACGTGTCCGCGAGCAGAACAACGAGATTGAACTGCTGATTCTCGTCACGCCGGAGTTCGTCGATGCACTGGACGCGGATGATGTGCCGCCGTGCGGGCCGGGCCAGTTGACGACATCGCCCAGCGACACGGAACTCTACTTCAAAGGGTATCTCGAGAAACCGAAGTGCTGCCCCGATGGCAGCTGTTCAAGCTGTGCCAGCGGCGTCGGTCCGGCAACATTCACCTTGCCAAATACGTACGGTCCGACGTATGAACCAGTTCCCGCGGTGCAACAACCGATCTCGGCTTCGGTGCACGATCGATTTCCGCCACGAAGCGGCAATCTGCCGCCCAATCCACCTGTCACGGCCGGCGGACGAGGCGTCGGTAACCCAAGTTTGATCGGCCCGACCGGATTCGACGTGCTTCCGTAACCCCCCTCAGGTTCAGGTGTAATCCGACCTGCCTTACAACCCGGTTTCAGAACGGTTAAACAAACGATGAGTAACGTACTTCGACTGGCGATTGTCGATCCGAACGATGATAGTCGCGACCACTTGAAGTCAATGCTCTTGGGCATGGACATGATCTGGCTCGAAGCCGAGTGTTCGCGCTATGAGTTCTTCGCCGATGTCGTGGGCCAAACGCATCCGGACATCGGCGTCGTCTCGATCGACCACGACGCCAACAAAGCCCTGGAATTGATCGACGACCTTAAAGAGCAGTCTCCCGAGTGCAGCATTCTCGTGATTAGCGGCTCGACGGAAGGACAGATCATCCTGAAGGCCATGCGGGCCGGCGCGAAGGAGTTCTTGACTCAGCCGGTCCGGATGGAAGATCTCGTCACGGCAATTCAGCGTATCGGACGCCAGAGCCAAACGGGCGGCGAACGATCGCGGTCATCGACGGTGCTCGCGGTTGCCGGTGCCACCGGAGGTGTTGGAACCACCAGTCTGGCGGTTAACATCGGCTGCGTGTTGGCCAAACGGCCCGAGAACTCGGTCGCGCTGATCGACTTGGATCTGGCGTTGGGAGATGCCGACGTCTTTCTCGACACGATTCCCGATTACACCTTAGTCGACGTTGCCCAAAACATCGCCCGGCTCGACTTCAACCTTCTCAAGCGATCCTTGACAAAGCATTCGTCGGGCCTGTACTTGCTCCCGCGCCCGATTCAGCTGCAAGACACGTCGTTGGTCACACCCGATGATCTGCACCGTGTGATTGGACTGCTCAAGGCAACCTTCTCGCATCTTATCTTCGATCTCTCGAAGGGCTACAGCGAACTCGATTTCGTGGCGATGCAAGCCGCGGAACATGTCTTGCTCGTGACGCAATTGGATCTTCCTTGTCTCAGGAATGTCGTTCGTTTGCTGATGTCGATGGACGACATCGACGGATTGAAGGACAAAATCCGCGTCGTCGTCAATCGAGTCGGCCTGGAGAACGGCCAGATCAGCATGAAAAAGGCCAGGGAAACAATTGGCCGAGAGATTTTCAAGCAGATTCCAAATGACTATCGAGTCATGGCGGAAGTTCGCAACAACGGCGTGCCGTTGGTCGACGGAGCGCCGCGGGCTGGATTGACGCAAGCGATCATCGAACTGGCCGACGCGCTCTGCGGCGGCAACGACTCGGCCGGCGACGCAGCGGTACCCAAATCGTCCAACTGGCTGAAGTTTTGGCCCGCGCTTGCCAAAGCCCGCAGCAAGGCCTAGGAGTCTGTCCCGGTACCGCGTTTCCTTTCGTACGATGGCCTTCCAAGGCCGTCGTTTCCTTGCGATGCGGGTGAACGACGGCCTTGGAAGGCCATCGTACGTGAGTAAGCGGACAGACTCCTTTGGGCCTACACCGACGACCGTCAGAACCACATCTTCCGGCACAAGCAGTTTCTCCGCGCTCTCGTTTCGCGTGAACATGCGATTTCACGTGAGCTATGTTTTCTGTAGTCAACGCCCAGCGTTATGCGCGGTGCGTTGCCAAGGAATCCCGACAGCTCATTCATTCGAGACAGAAACCCGCCATGAAAACACTCGCGCAACCTGTTCGGGCCGCGGACACCGCGAAGCTTGCTGAGTATGAGAGTCTCAAGCGTCGCATCCATAACAAGCTCGTCGACAAACTTGACTTGACCAAGGTCGGCGACTTGCAAGGCGATGTCCTGCGAAGCGAGATCCGATTGGTCGTCGAACACCTCTGCGACACCGAAGACACACTGCTCAACCGTAACGAGCGTGATCGCTTGATCGAGGAAGTCCTCGACGAGACGCTCGGTTTCGGGCCCTTGGAACTCCTGCTGAAGGACTCGACGATCAGTGACATCTTGATCAACGGTCCCAAGAACATCTACGTCGAGCGTCGCGGGCAGTTGGAGCGTACGAACGTCGAGTTTCGCGACAACAAGCATCTGCTCCAGATCATCGACCGCATCGTCTCGAAAGTCGGGCGGTGTATCGACGAAGTCTGCCCGATGGTTGACGCCCGCTTGCCCGATGGCTCGCGGGTGAACGCCATCATTCCACCGTTGGCGATCGACGGGGCCGCGGTTTCGATTCGTCGTTTCGGCGCGAACCCGCTCAAGCTCGAAGACCTGTTGAATTACAAAGCGTTCACTCCGGAAATGGTGATGCTGCTCGAAGGGGCCATCAAGGCTCGGCTGAACATTATCATTTCGGGCGGTACCGGTTCCGGCAAAACCACACTGCTGAACACGCTGTCGAGCTTCATTCCCAACTCCGATCGTATCGTCACCATCGAGGACGCGGCTGAGCTTCAACTTCAACAAGACCACGTCGTCCGGTTGGAAACGCGGCCCGCGAACATCGAAGGCAAGGGTGCCATCACGGCGACCGACCTCGTCAAAAACGCGTTACGGATGCGTCCCGAGCGGATCATCATCGGTGAATGTCGTGGACCAGAAACGCTCGACATGCTGCAAGCGATGAACACCGGACACGATGGCTCGCTGACGACGACACATGCCAATACGCCACGAAACGCGATCGCTCGCATGGAAACGATGATCATGATGTCCGGCTATGATCTGCCGATCAAGGCCATGCGACAACAGATAGCGAGTGCCGTACACCTGATCATTCAAGTCAGCCGGCTGCAAGGCGGTGCGCGGCGTGTGACTCACATCACGGAAGTTGTCGGCATGGAACAAGACACGGTCGTCATGCAGGACATCTACCGCTATATCAAAGAGGGCATTGATGAAACCGGGAAGGCACGCGGTTACTTCCAGGCAACCGGGATTCGTCCCACGTTTATGGATACTCTCGAAGCGACCGGCATTCGATTGCCCGCCAGCGCGTTTCGCGAGCGGATCATGATGCGAGACTAGCGTTGACGACATGTCACCACTGAGTAAGCGAATCAACCAGTGAAACACAATCACCCCGATAACATCACACGACCATGAGCCCCTTCATCATCATCCCCGTCGTTTTTGTCGCCGTCGTCACTTTGATCGCCGCGGTGGGAGCGATGCTAGCCAGCAACAGGGCGACACAAGCCGAGGATCGACTCGATCTGCTGACGGGCGCGAGCAGTTCGTCGAGCATGAAGGGCCAGGAAGGAACCAGCCTGCTCGCCAGCGGCGCGGATGAAGGCAAGACGGCATCCGCTGACTTCTTGAATCGCTTTGGTGACATCCATCGATTCCTATCGCAAGCGAACGTCTCGATCACCGCCGCCCAGTTCCTGGCGGCAACCTTGGGCTTGGGAGCCGTTGGGGCTTTGATCATCTTCGCCTTGGGGCTGCCGATTTTCTTCGCACCGCTGGCGGCAGCGGTGTTGGGAGCGATCCCTTTTTGTTTTGTCTTCATCGCCCGCAAGCGACGAATTGGGGCCTTTGCGAGACAACTTCCAGACGCCCTCGAATTGATCAGCCGCGCGTTACGTGCCGGACACAGCCTGGCGTCTGGATTCAGTCTGGTCGGCGACGAGATGTCACAACCGATCGCGGGCGAATTTGCGCGCTGTTACGAAGAGCAGAACCTCGGCATACCGCTCGAAGAGGCTTTGGAAGGGATGACCGAACGTGTCCCGAACTTGGACTTGCGGTTCTTCTCGACCGCCGTCATTTTGCAGCGTCAGACTGGTGGTGACTTGGCGGAAATTCTCGACAAGATCGGACATTTGGTTCGCGAGCGGTTTCAGGTCTACGGCCAGATCCAAGCGTTGACTGGGGAAGGGCGTTTGTCGGGAATCGTGCTGTTGTCATTGCCACCTGTCTTGTTTGTCGTCATGTTCCGCTTGAATCCGGATTACGTGATGGTGCTGTTCACGGACGAGATTGGAAAACTGTTGCTAACGGGTGCCGTCTTCATGCAGCTGCTCGGTGCCGTGGTCATCAAAAAGATCATCAACATTAAGGTATGAGTGGAGCTATGTTTCTCTTTGCAGTCATCGGACCGAGCATCTTTGTCCCACTCGCCGCCGGCGGCGCTGCTGTCGCGGGTGCCTGGCTCTTACTTGAGTCGTTCGCCAGAAAGAAGCCGCGACTGGACGAGCGGCTCGACGAATTCCGCGACCCATCGTTGCGGCGTCGAAAGGAAGCCGGTCCCCAAGGTGCCACGGAAGCGATGCGCGGCGTTCTTGAACGGGCGACCCCCGCACTTGCCAAGCCGCTGCAGCCACAGAATGCGAAAGATGTCGGCAAACTCAAGACCAAACTTGCACACGCCGGACTCCGCAGCGAAGGAGCCGCCACCGCGTATCTCGGGCTCAAGGTCGTCGCCTTGATGTTTGGCGGTATCGTCGGGGTCGGCGGTTTGTTCTTCTTCGGATTGGGAATGCAAGTCGTTCTCCGCACGGCGATGTTTGCCTGCGGCATGTTCTTCCTGCCGGATCTGCTTCTCTACCTGATGGCCAGCAAACGAAAGGAAGGAATCTTCCTGGGCTTACCCGATGCCTTGGACTTGATGGTCGTGTGCGTCGAGGCTGGACTTGGGTTGGACGCCGCGATGCGGAAGGTTGCGGAAGAGATGAAGAAGTCCTACCGCGTGATCGCCGAAGAGTTTGGGCTCTGTAACCTGCAACTTCAGATGGGTCGCACCCGTGGTGAAGCGCTTCAGGAACTTGGCAACCGCAGTGGTGTCGCCGACCTCAAGCAACTTGCCTCGATATTGATTCAAACCGACAAGTTCGGCTCTAGCATCGCCAATGCGCTACGCGTGCAGAGCCAAGCCATGCGGACGCGACGCCGTCAGCTGGCCGAAGAAAAAGCTGCCAAGACCGCCGTCAAGCTGATCTTCCCGCTCGTGCTGTTCATCTTTCCAGGTATCTTCGTCGTCCTGGTGGGACCAGCCGGAATCGCGATGTATCGCGACATGTTCACCGCGATGAACGGCGGCGGCGGCGGTTAGAATCGCTACTCTATCGGCGTTACAGATTCGAGCAGTATGAGTAATCGCTCTAGCTCCTGGCGCGTCTCTTCGTCCAGTTCCCAAGCGAGCGGTTGGCGGCGATGAGCTGTCGCAAAGATGCCTCGCTTTTGCAGCACGTACTTCTCGACCGCCAGGAAACCATCGAGTCCGGCTTGAAGTTGCAACGCCACCAACGCGCACAACGGCAGATAGATGCGATAGATCGTTTCTTCGTCTCCCTGCTGCAAGGCCTCCCATAAGGCCACAACGGCCGGGAGAAACTCCATCCCGGGAATCGTGCCGACGATGCCGCGGCGGAAGCTGTCGACCAGACACATCCCGCCCGAGCCTTCAAAGATGCGAGCCTTCCCGTTCGTGGCATCGCGCAGCTCGGACAGTTTCGGACCAATCGGCGAAGCTTCCGGTTTGAAGAGAATCTTGTCTTCACCGTACGTCGCCAGCAATTCCGTGTTGACGGCCAGCGGGATTTCCTGACCGACGTAACCCGAAGCGTCTTGCACGATCAACGGCAAGGACACGGCATCGGCCAGATCCCGGAAGTAGTTGAACGTCTGTTGTGCGGGTAACGCCGTCGAGATGGGTGGGATCGCCATGATGGCGTCACAGCCGGCCTGTTCCGCGCACTGAGCATACTCGATGGCCTGCTTCGTACTCTCCGCGCCGACACCGATCACCACGACGCCTCGACCTTGGTTGAGTTTGCCCAGTCGCTGTGTCAATTCGATCCGTTCGTGGTACGTCAGTCGCAGCAGTTCCGAGACCATGCCCGTGCAGTAACCGTCAGCCCCGGCGGCAAAGGCCCAATCGATTTGCCGTTCGAGGCTTTCCCAGTCGATCGTGTCGTCGTCATGAAACGGTGTATGGACGACAGGCAAAACACCAGCGATAGATCTTGTCATGCTAGTAGGGTGGGCTGTGCCCACCATCCGGTTCGGTGGGCACAGCCCACCCTACAAATGAGAGGCGACCTTACCAATCCCCGACGCTTCCGTCGGAATAAAATACACGCTGCGGCAATTCCTGCTCGAATGGATGCTTGCGGACTTCGTCTTCGTCGATCTCGATGCCCAGTCCCGGCCGCGTGTTGGGTCGCACAATGCGGCCATGCGGCTCAACCGTAAAACCTTCTTGCACGACGTCGCTCCTCCACGGCACATCGCCATGAACGGTTTCGCAAATGATATAGCCGGGTTGCGAGAAGCCGAACTCGAGCGAGGCGGCCGTGCTGACCGGGCCTTGCGGATTGTGTGGAGCGAGTGCGATTTGATGGGCATCCGCCAGCGCGGCAACTCGGCGGGCAGCGGTCAGTCCACCGCAATGCGTGATGTCAAGCTGACAGACCTCACAGCCGCGCCGGGCGAACAGTTCGCGGAACGTGGCCAGATCCGTGATCCGCTCGCCGGTGGCGACGGGCGTTGTGATCGCATTGTTAATCATGGCTAAACCATCGATTGATTCGGGCCAGCAAGGCTCCTCGAAAAAGTACAATCCGTACGGATCGAGCGCCTTGCCAAACTTCAATCCCATGGCCGGCGAAGGCCGGGCGTGGCAGTCGACCATGATGTCGATCTCGTCGCCGACCGCATCGCGCATGGCGGCAACAGCGGCTTCGGCCAGCCGAATCGGCCGCAGGCCTTCGATCGGCATCGTCGGAGGCACCGCCATACTCTTGAAGGCCGTGAAACCATCTTCGACCGCCTGACGCGCCAAATCACCGAAAGCTTTCGCGTCGTCGACCGTCGTCTCGTAAAAATCTTCCATCTTGCCGCCGCCCAAGTGGCAGTAGGTCCGCACGAAATCGCGAACCGGCCCGCCCCACAGTTGCGAACAGGGAAGCCCCGCGACTTTTCCGGCGATGTCCCACAGAGCGATATCGATTCCCGAGATGGCGGTCGACCGCACGATGCCGTGGCCGTGCCAGAAATGTTGTCGAAACATCATCTGCCACAAGTGCTCGATGCGGCGAGGATCTTCTCCGACAATCAGCTCCGTCACGTCTTCGATCGCCCCAACGACGGATCGCGTGTGCCATTCCAGCGTCGCCTCGCCCCAGCCATAAAGTCCCGGCTGATCGGTGACAACTTTCACAAACACCCAGTTCCGCATCCGCGCGTGACAGACAAATGTTTCTACCTTCGTGATCTTCATGGGATTAATCCGGCGGGGGATCTGCTGCCGTACGATGGCCTTCCAAGGCCGTCCAGCGAACGGATTCGACGGCCTTGGAAGGCCATCGTACATAGTTTACGCCATCAGGTCCTGGATGGATTCGACAAGTGCTTCTGTGAGCGTTTCGAGACTGCCACGAGCCAGCGTCGATGCTTCTTCCTGATACAGTCCCTTGCCGTACGAATCGGCATCCGGAAGATACCAAACGCTGGAACCATTCGCGAGTGTGCCGATGATTAGCGTGTGGTCAGGAAAGCTCGCCCTCAAAGAACGTTGCAGCACGTTGTAGTGTTCGCCATCCAATGGAATCCAAATCGCATCGCCAGCCCGCCACAACTTGGCTCGATAGGGAAACACATCGCTGTCGTCCAGATGTTCAACGCGCACCAAACGCCGTGTCGCACGCTCGGCCATGGCACGCGCTTCGCGGGCGCGTTGGGGATCGTTCGCGGCGAGTGCGGATTGCTCTTCCGCCTGCCAGCGACGTTGATCCGCGAGCAGTTCCTCGCGTCGCGGCAAGTCTTCGCGATAGGGCAAGTCGACTTCACAGATTGCGGTGCGCCATTCACTCGCACCGCGAAGCTGTTCGCTTGATTCAGGCTCGTACTGCCACGTTCCGATCGTGGCCCCCGAAACAACCGCGCCGGCATAAGCGAACTGCTGCTTCGCCGCCGCAACCTCTTCCAACGCCGAGAGCGCCGCATAGCCGAGTTGCCGCCCGTTGCGATCTGCCACAGCGACGTCGCCGACAAACCCTTCCCGTGGTCCGATGTCGCCAGAGGCACCTTGGATGAAGAAGCACGGTGCATCGATCGCACTCTCGATCACCTCCCGCATCGCGCCGACGTAATCGGGGCTGATCAGTGTGTTGTCCCAGGCAAGTGTCGTTGGGTGGCACGCATAGTTGACAATCGTCGCCAACGTCGCGCCGGAATCACCGGTAACGCGCACCACGACCACCGTGTCATCGGCGATTCCGTCGGGGTTGTATCCGCAGACATATCCGCCTCGTTCAACGTCAAAGTAGTCCCGATTCGTCGCGAGCGAGCAACGACCTGCTGCGTAGCCGATCGAAGCGGGCTGCGAACTTGCCAGCGAGTCGCGGACAAGCCGTGCGACTTCGGAGGCCATGTCATCAAGGTATTGCGGGATCATGTCGCCGCCCGGCAACTCGCATCGCTCCAGTCCCATCAGGCCGGCGGCGTGGGTGTGCGAGAAGAATACGGTGATCGAATCGCGATCAATGTTGGCTCGCTCCGCGACGCGATCGAGAAACGTCCGCATCTCGACGGTCCAGAGCAAGCAATGATCGAGCGACACGAGGATCTTGTGCTCGCTGACCTGACGCACGTCATACGGAGCAATCGCCAACACCGTCGCGGTGAGTGGTCGATGCACACCGGTCGAACGGTCGTGCGTCGCGGCACCCCACATGCGATGGTAGATGCCCACCGGCGGAGTCACATCGCCGCGGGCGACGCCAACTCGCATGAGGCTCTGCTTCGGTTTAACAATTCTCGTCATGGCTAATCCGCCTTCCCAATAACGATTGATCGAATACGGTTCCGTTGGTGTTCAGCAAGCCCCAACAAATCGCCGCCCCCAGGTAAGCCACGGCGAACAGCACCAAGACCGCGTTCCAGCTGTTGCCATCACATCGCGCCAACAAGCTGGGTGTCTCTTCGATCCAGGTCTTGAATCGCGGGACCATCCAAGGCATCAACCCCGCGCCGAAATTGCCGATCATGTTCATGGTACTGAACAGCGGCGCCACATTGTTTCCACCCATGTCGATCGTGACCGTATAGGCGCAGGGACCGGCGAAGGCGGCTAAAAAGGCTCCGCAGCTGATCACCGAAACGGCCGTCGTCGGATCGGCGACGAAGAAGGCGGAGAAGACGAGTCCCGCGCACAGCGTGAGGCTGCCGACAGCAAGCCCCTTCCGCGCAAGAGCCAGGCTGCGCGTGGCGCGAAAGACAGCGTCGGACGTAATGCCGCCCAGGGTCGACCCAATCACGGTCGCGATCAACGGCAGGGCCGTCAGGAAACCGGACTGAGCGGTCGAGACGCCGCGAGTCTCCATCAGATACGTCGCGAACCAACTGGTGAAAAACGCGTAGCCTCCCGCGCGAAAGAACTGTTGTCCACAGATCAGACAAGCGGCTGGACTCGTTGTCAGCCGTAACCACATGCCGGCATCAAATCCGCCGCCCTTTGAAGGTTTCGTGGTGCGGCCTTCCGCGATCAAAGTACACTCCGCACCATTGACCGAGGGATGCTCTTCGGGCCGTTCGCGAAACCACCACCAAAACCCAATCGCCCACAGCAGGCCTGGCACCGCAAAGATGGCGAGGACATATTTTGCGGGCATGTGTCGCCCGAGCAACCAACCGGTTAACCCGGCACCGATCGCGCCACCGACCGACATGGCCGCGCCGAGCAGTCCGCTCGGCAACGCCCGTCCCGTTTGCGGATTCCACAGCGCGATCGTTCTCGTGGCACAAGGAAAGATGCCGCCCTGAGCGATGCCATTGCCGAGGCGGCTCATTAACAACAGACCGAAGCCCGAAGCGAGCGCGAGCGCGGCTGTCGCGAGCGACCACGCCGTGGCGAATGCCGGCAAGCAGCGGCGCGAACCAAACCGTTCCCCGAGCCAAGCGGTCGGAATCTGAGCCAGGGCATACGTCCAAAAGAACGCCGGCCCGAGGAGGAACCCCATCTGCTCTTCCGTAATCCCAAGCTCAATTCGCAAGGCCTTCTCAGCTACTGGCAAACTATTGCGGCACAGGTAAGCCAGGACGGCTGCCATCGCGAGCCACGCGGTAACGGTGAACCGTACCTTCGTCGGCGCTGCGGCCTCCTCGGCGAAGTAGCTGCCGCTGGCCGTCGGTTCAACAGGTTGATCGGATTCTGGCATGGTCGCAAGATTATACTGCGACAACGCCACTTTGACGAATTGCCGATCATTGAAGCCACTGTCGGCTGTCCGCCGCGCCGAGCGATTCAATGGGAAACTGCGATACCTCCTCTTCAAGACTTTGCCAGATCACGAACAGTCGCGAGCGCAACGCCTCCAATTCCGGCACCGATGACGTGTCATTCGCGTTGTTCGGCTCGGCAACATCTTCTTTCAACCGTTTCTGCACATGTTCAATCAGATTGTAACAAGCGGTAACACGACCGCAGAGAACAATGGCATCGAGTTGATAGGCGTCCTCGAACCAAAGCGTGGTCGGCGTGCTCGCAGCGAACTGCGAGATACGAATCATCTCTGCGGATGGTTGCACCTTTGACTTGTCGTCGTCCGGCGTTCCCCTGCCCCGCTTTGGCAACTCATAAATGAGATTCGCGACGACGCGGTTTCGCAGCTTGTCATTCTCGTACATCTCGCGATAACGCAGGTCGCGGACGTTTTTCATAAAGACGTTGTTGGACATCGCATAGAGCACGGCCAACGCGCACTTTAGGCAACTTGGGGTAGCGCGGTAACTAGATATTGATTAAACAATTCGCTTTCCA
>JAQBZB010000217.1 GCA_027622275.1 Planctomycetota bacterium
ATCAATAAGATCCATTACCCTCGCCAAGAATTCCCAAAATTCCCAATGAACTTGTGGGCTATGTCAGGTTCTCTGGACTCAGACCGACACCTTCGATATGAAACCGGATCACAAGAATGGCGGGACGTTCAAGCCCATCGATACGGCCGTCCCGGGAATCCAGATCAGCGAGCACTTGCCGGGCCTGGCCAAGCAAATGAAGGACATGGCGATCATCCGCGGCATGACCACGACGGAAGGGGATCACGGCCGCGGCACTCAGTTGATGCTGACCGGCTATCGCCCCGGCAATGCGGCGGTCCGTTATCCGTCGCTGGGTTCGCTCGTTTCGAAAGAGATCGGACGGCGCGATAACGAATTGCCCAATTACGTGAGCCTATCCACGTTCCAGTTCGCGCCCAATGTGAATGGCCCCGGCTTTCTGGGACCCCAATACGCACCACTGGTCGTTTCCGGCGACAGCGACAATCCGCAAGCGCGCGCGAACTTGTCGATCGACAACTTGCGGCCGCCGCTGGGAGTCGACGATCAGTCATTGAAGAACCGCGTCGGCGTGCTGGACTTCTTGCAGAAGCGTTTCGTCTCGCAGGCGACCAGCGAATCGGCGAAGGCTCACCAGGCGAACTACGAGCGGGCGGTGCGGATGGTCGAATCGCAGGCCAAGCACGCGTTCCGGCTCGACGAGGAGACCAACGAGTTGCGAGACAAGTATGGCCGGAATCGCTTCGGCCAGGGCTGCCTGCTCGCGCGGCGATTGGTTGAACGGGGAGTGCCTTTCGTCGAAGTGGCGCTTACGCAAGGGAACAACGGTGCGGTTACATGGGACACACACGCCGAGAACTTTGCGCGAGTCCGCGAGTTGTCGGAAGTGCTCGATCCCGGTTGGGCGACTTTGATGGAAGATCTGCGTGAGCGCGGACTGCTCGATTCGACGTTGATCGTCTGGATGGGCGAATTTGGACGGACGCCCGAGATCAACGCCAACACCGGCGGCGGGCGCGACCATTTTCCCGCCGCGTGGTCTACGGTGCTGGCTGGCGGTTTAATCAAAGGTGGTCAAGTTATTGGCGACACCGGCCAGGACGGTATGCAAGTCGTCGATCGTCCCGTCACGACGAAAGATTTCTATGCCACGATCTGTTCCGCGATGGGGATCAATCCAGAAGGCGAGAATATCTCGACCGAGGGGCGACCGATTCGCGTTGTGGATGAAGGGGGCAAGCCGATCGAGGAACTCGTCGGCTGAATTAGATGAAGTCAGAGATCAGGAGCCAGAGGTCAGAATGAGAGCTTTCGTGAAAGCATCGTTTAACCGCGATTCGCCGGAAAGCGCGAGAGCCGCGAAGGCGCTCTCTCATGAGTGGATCGCCGCTAGCGCAAGTGTGCTGCTCGCCTTGCTCTTAGCCCCAGTTCCTGGCTGGTCGGCGGAGGACGGCGAGACCAACAAGCAAGCTCGTCTCGCCTTCCTCAAACAAACTCTCGCTGAGCACACGCTTGAAACTGCGGACGAATCCGCGACCACCTTGGAGCTCGCGGAAGAACCAGCGATCTGGTATACGAACCCAGTCCGTAGCGCCCACGGCACGGGTGCGACGTTCTTTTGGCTGAACGGGTCCCGGCCAATCGCGGCTGTTTCGCTGTCCATTCGGGACGAGGGCCGCCTGTTTCGTGAGTTGACGATGCTGGATGACGTGCCGCTCACGGCCACTCGTGACGGCCAGCCGATTTGGTCGCCGCGAAAGCCCGGCACGACATGGGCTTCCTTGCCCGAAGCTCCCCATCCAGGAGACAGCGAATCGATCCGGCTTCTGCAGATGCGATCGATGTCGCGCCGCTTTCAAGGTCGGCTCATCAAGGACCAACTGGAAGGTGGTTCGCTGCGAGTCCTATCGAAACCGCTGCATCGTTACCAAGACGCCGAAGCCGGCATTATCGATGGTGCGGTGTTCGCGCTGGTCGAAGCGACCGACCCGGAAATCTTGTTGTCCTTCGAAGCCCGATCGAACGAGTCGGGCGGTGCGTGGCATTACCGGTTGGCGAGGATGACGTCGCGGCCCTCCGAAGTGACGCTTGACGGCAAGCTGCATTGGAGCACGGCAGCCTACTGGCAGAATCCGCGGTCTCCCGCAGATCCCTACATCGAAGGTCGCGCTGGTACTTACGAGGAACCATAGGATGCTGGGTTGTTTATTCTCATTGTCTAGCCGCGACCCAACGGGCAACGCGCGCGCAACGTCCGTACGCAAATCAGCGTTCGCCCCGTGCGCTGCCCGTTGGGTCGCGGTTAAACGAATCTGTTTGATCGTATGTCTCATTGCAGGTGGCCTCCCGGCACGCGCGGATGAATCCACCGCACCCAACGGCGAAATGCGAGATGTCCTCTTGATGCTCGATCAAGGACCGCTGCACTTGCGGCTGCATATTTCTCTCGGCGGAAAGCCGCTCCCCGAAATCCGCGAAGCCTACGTCGACCGGCTGATCGCGACGCTCGATACGGATCAAGACGGCGAACTCACGCGAGATGAAACCTCGCGCTCGCCGTTGTTGCGAGTCAAGCAACGTGAGGCGGCGAAGGCGTTTCTTGAATCACTCGGCGCGGCACAAACGGTCAGCCGGCGGGACATCATGCAGACCGTCGAGACGGTAGGCGGCGAAACCATCGCGTATCGCGAAGACTCCGCCACGTCCGAGAACGACGGCGAATTGTTCAAGTTCCTCGATCAGGACACCTCGGGTGTATTGGATCGCAAAGAGTTGCTCGCAACCGCGAAACGAGTTCTGGAAAAAGACAGTGATGGCGACGAGATTGTCAGCTTCGAAGAGTTGCTGCCGCCTCCTCCGCCCGAACCGGCGATGGCCAACGCGGTGCCGCAGATCGAGCAACCGCCGCGACCGACGGCGAGCATTTCCACCTTGCTCCGCGATACACGCGAAACGCTTCTGTCGCGGCGCTTGATCCGGCGGTACGACCGGAATCGTGATCGTCGCCTGTCGCAACGCGAAATCGGTTGGACCGCTGAACAAGTCGGTTTTCTCGACACCAACAAAGATGACGTGCTCGACGAACAGGAACTCACCTTTATCGAGCAAACGTCGGCGGATTTGGAGCTGGCCATCGACCTTGAACCCGCCGACGCCGCGATACCCGCGGTCCAGGTTCTGCACGTCGATGGGAAGCGGATCGAAAGCACGAATCGGCCGGACTTTGCCAAGATCGAATTCAACGGGGCCGTGGTGACATTCGCCCGGCGGCATATCGATCCGCTGGCCGACTCGTTTGAAAATGCCATGATCGAATTCAATAACATGGATGGCGACGCGAACGGCTATCTGGAAAAGTCGGAAACCGATCAGCGGGTCCGGTTTGCCCGCGGTTTGTTCGAATCGATCGACTTCGATGGCGACGGCAAGATCTTTGGGGAAGAGATGGAAGAATACATCCGCGTGCGAGGCGAGCCGGCCGCGACGAGTTGCCGTGTGAATATCTATGACACCGGCCACGGGTTCTTCATGGCGTTGGATTCCAACGGTGACGGACGGATCGGTGTCCGCGAACGGCGCGAGTCCGCGCGTGCCTTGGCGCTGTTGGACCGCGATGGCGAGCCGGGCGTTTCCGTGCGCGAACCGGTCCGGCACTTTCACGTCGAGTTCGTGCGTGGCAGTTATCGGATGTTCGGCTCGATGAACGAATCCGCGGCTGAAACACCGGCCTTTCAGCAGCGGTCCGAATCGGGGCCGATGTGGTTCCGCCGCATGGACCGTAACGGCGACGGCGATTTGGTGTGGAGTGAATTCCTCGGCCCGCGCGATGTGTTTCACCAATTGGATGCCGACCATGACGGCTTGATCGATCCGCTGGAAGCGGCGGCGGCAGAGAAAATGTCTACGACAGAAACGAGCGATCCTCAATGAATAAACCGACCACTCAAGATGCCGTGCCCTTAAGTTCGACGAAGCCGGGCGACAACAACAAGCCAACCGCCGCGCTCTCGAAGGACGATGCCGACGTCGTGAAACGGTTGCGCGAAGCGCGGCAGCGAGTCAAGGACGAAATGGCCAAGGTCGTTGTCGGCCAGGACGAGATCGTCGACCACATGCTGATCGGGCTCTTGTGCAAGGGACACGTGCTGCTGCACGGCGTGCCGGGATTGGGCAAGACGCTGATGGGGCGGACGCTGGCCCGCACGTTGGACATGGAGTTCAAACGCATCCAGTTCACGCCGGATCTGATGCCGTCCGACATCACCGGCACCGACGTGATGGAAGAAAATCACACGACCGGCAAGCACACGCTGCAATTCCTGCCCGGCCCGGTGTTCACGAATTTCCTGCTGGCCGACGAGATCAACCGCACGCCGCCCAAGACACAAGCCGCGCTGCTGCAGGCGATGCAGGAACGCGAAGTGTCCGTCGGCACCCAGACCTTCAAGCTGAAACCGCCGTTCTTCGTCGTCGCCACGCAGAATCCGATCGAAATGGAAGGCACCTATCCGCTGCCGGAAGCGCAAGTCGACCGCTTCATGTTCAATCTGCGAGTGAAGTATCCGTCGGTTGACGAGGAAGTGCAAATCATCAAGGGCACCACGAGCACGCTGACCGCGGAAGCCGGCAAGGTGATGGCGGCCGAGGAGGTCGTCCGCCTGCAAGAGCTTGTGCGCGGTGTCCCGATTGCCGATTCGGTGGTGCGATACGTGGCGCGGCTCGTCTCTCACAGTCGTCCCGGTCAAGTCCCGGCCGACGCCGCGATTCACAAATACATCTCGTACGGAGCGAGCCCGCGGGCTTCGCAGTACCTCGTACTCGGTGCCAAGGCCCGCGCGATTCTGTCCGGCAAGTACCATGTGGACTTTGCCGACATCAAAGCCATCGCACATCCCGTGCTGCGGCATCGATTGGTATTGAACTTCCACGCCCGCGCCGACAACGTCGACTCGGACACACTGGTGGATCGCATCCTGAAAGCCGTGCCGACGGAGCAAAGATGACCGGCGATCAAGCACAACTCGTTGACCCCGTCTTCTTCTCGCAACTCGACAACATCGAGCTGCGCGCGCGGTCGGTCGTCGAGGGATTCATGCACGGCTTGCATCGCAGTCCGTTCGTCGGTTTTAGCGTCGAGTTCAATTCGCATCGTGAATACGTGCAGGGCGACGACCTGCGGCACGTGAATTGGAAACTGTATGCCCGCAACCGCCGTCTGTACGTGAAGGAATTCGACGCTGAAACGAACATGGACGTGTACATCATGCTCGACATCAGCGGGTCGATGGAGTGCGCAAACAAGGGACGCAGCAAACTGGATTATGGATCGGCCTTGGCGGCGGCGCTGGCACATTTGGCGTTGAAGCAGCATGACGCGGTGGGCATCACGCTGTTCGCCGACCGCGTCATCTCGCATCTGCGGCCCAGCGCCAAGCCGCACCAGTTGCAAGAGATCTTGCAATCGATTGCGACGACCAAGGCGCGGCCGGCTTCCGACGTCGCGCGGGCCTTTCACCAGGCCGCAGAACTCGCGCCGCATCGCGGCATGGTCGTATTGATCAGCGACTTGTTCGACGATGTGGCGACGGTGATGAACGGCATCGAACACATGCAGTTCAAGAACCACGAAGTCATCTTGTTTCACGTGCTCGACCCGTGGGAGCGCGACCTCCCGCTCGAGGGCAACGTGCGGTTCCACGACATGGAAACGGGCGAAGAGATCACGACGCAGGCCGAGAGCATCCGCGAACAGTATTTGAAACACGTCAACGATTGGCGCGGCGAAATGGCCAAGGAATGCCTGAACCGCGGCGTCGACCGCGTTGAGTTAACGACCGATGATCCGCTGGATCAGGCGTTGTTGGATTATTTTGTAAGGCGATCGAAGTCCTTTTAGGAAAGAAGATGTCAGAAGTCAGAGATCAGAAGTCAGCCTCCCCATTCGCCACCTATCTGACCTCTGACCTCTGACCATGGCCTTTGTCCAAACAGCATTTTTCGGAGCCTTCGCGGCGTTGGCGATACCAATTATCGTCCACCTGATGTTCCGTATGCGCACGCGGCGAGTGAACCTTGGGACGGTGCGTTTTCTGCGCGAGGTGTTGCATAAAAATGCGCGTCGAAAGAAAGTCAAACGGTTCGTCCTGCTGGCTCTGCGGATGGCCGGCGTCGCGCTGTTGGCGACCCTCTTCGCCCGTCCATACTTCATCGCGCAAGGGTTCGGCAGCTCCGATCGGCTGGTCGCGGTGCTGATCGATCGTTCGGCCAGCATGGAATTGCGGGCCGGCGGCGAGCGATTGATCGATCAGGCGGTTGACCAAACGAAAACTATCATTCAGGAGCGCGGCAGAAACGCCCGTGTCGAGATAGCCTTCTTCGATCACACGATTCGGCCGCTGGGTGCAGACCAAGGAGACGGCAAAGCCAATGACGTGATCAGGGACTTGATCGCGCCGGAAGCCACGTATTGCTCGACGGATTTCGGCGCGGCGTTCAGCTGGGCACGCGATATTTGTGTGAAGGCCGGCCGCTCGAAAAAGGAATTGCATGTTTTTACGGACTTGCAGCGATCGGGCCTTGATTGGAGCGAAGTCGCGGAGATGCCCGACGATGTGCAGGTCGAATTGCACGATCTGGGGCGCGATTCACCCAACAACGTGGCAGTCACAGCCGTGGCGGTCACTCGAACCTTGGTTCGGCCCGGCGATGTTTCCACGGTCCACGTGACCGTCTCTAACGCGGGACCATTTCCCTTGAAAGAAGTTCCGTTGCGGCTGTTTTTGCGCAGCGATCGGCGTACCTACAACCAAGATCGCCAGGTCAGCATCGCGGCTGGCGGCCTCGAACAATTCGCGTTTCAGGTAGCGGGCCTGGAAACCGGCTTGTGGCAAGGGCAGGTAGAAATCGAGATCGAAGACGAACTACGCTTCGACAACCGGCGATTTCTGGCGCTGATGGCGGCACCCCCTTGGAAAGTGTTGATCGTTGACGGCCAGCCACATGTTTCACCCATTCTTTCGGAGACTTACTTTCTCGAATCCGCATTGCGGCTTGCTCCGCCGGACCAAACGTATGCCAACACGCCTTACGATCCCAAAGTTGTCAACGCCAGCGAAGTGGCGGAGACCGATTTCGAAGACTACGCGCTGGTCGTGTTGGCAAACGTCGAAGGCTTGTCGAGCGCAGCCGCGAAACGACTCGTCGACTTCGTCGACGCGGGCGGTGGGTTGATTGTCTTCTCCGGCGAGAACATCGACTCCGCCGGATACCGTTCTTTCGAGTCGGTGGGCCTGACTCCTGGAACATTCGTCGACATCAAACAGGCCGACGATTTGCCGTTCCGGATGCAAGAGTGGGATGAACAACATTCCATCTTTGGCCCCTTCAACGATCCACAGCATGGCGACCTCCGCCGGTTGGCATTTCAAGCGTACACAAAAATCGAACCGTCTCCGCAGGCCAGCGTCTTGGCGTCGTTCCGGGGCGGCGATCCGTTGCTGCTTGAAGTCACGAAAGGCCAAGGGCGTGCGCTCTGGTTCACGTCCTCTTGCGATCGTCAATGGAGCGACTGGCCGCGCAGCCGACTTTATCTGCCGCTCGTCCATCAAATGCTCGGGCACTTGACCGGCCTCAACGAAGGCGGGCCCGTGCGTGCGTTAACGATCGATGCCTCGAGCGGCCTGGCTGCGGACATCAAGCCGGGCGTTTATGAAAGGGCGCGTTACTGGGAAGTCATCAATCCCAGTCCGCGCGAATCGGAAACCGACCGCTGCACGCCAATGGAATTCTCCGACCGTTTCGCCTTGCACGTGGGTGGGAGTAACTCCTCGGCAGACCAATTGGTCGCAGCGGTCGCACCAACTACCGTCGAACTACGCGACGATGAAATATGGCACTGGATCGCGTTTGCCTTGGTAGGCGTTCTGTGTGTGGAGTGTTTTTTAGCAAATCGGACGACGGCTTGATAGAAGAAAAAGAGGTCAGAGGTCAGAAGTCAGAGGGGGGAGACGATGGCGACGATTCGTTCTGCAAAGGATCTGATTGTTTACAAGCAGGCATATAAGTTGGCGATGGATGTGTATGAGATGAGCAAGCGATTTCCCGTCGAAGAAAGGTATGTGCTGACGAGCCAAATACGGCGTTCGTCACGATCGATTTCGATGAATCTGCGCGAGGCGTGGGCCAAACGTCGATACCACGCTCACTTCGTCAGCAAGTTAACCGACGGCGACGGCGAAAATAGCGAAACCGACACATCGTTAGACTTCGCCCATGATTGCAAATACATAACGAAGGATGAACACCGAGAACTCACCGAAATCTGCGCCGAGATCGGACGAATGCTAGGCTCAATGATCGACCACCCAGAAAAGTTCCTCCTGACCTCTGACCTCTGACCCCTGACCTCTACCTCTCTGCCCCCAACCTAACCCGCGAGGGATTTACAATGAGTTCCATCGAAGCTAAACCGGCCTTTCTCGAACGATTCGATGCTGTGTGGTCCAAGATGCGGAGAACGCAAGTTGGACAGGCAGTTTGTTGGGGCTTGCTGATTGCCTTGACTGGATTCGCGGCGCTAGCTGCCGCTGACTATTGGTTCGAAGTCGCTAGGAACGACCGGGCGGTTGGGCTCGGAGTCGTGGCGATCGTGTCCCTCGCGCTCGCGATGACTTGGATTATTCGTGCGCGGCGACGATGGAGTCGTCCGAAGGCGGCGACGGAGATCGAAGAACGCTTTCCAGAACTTGGCCAAGCCGTGCGGACCTCCGTCCAGTTTGGCGCTCAGTCAGCAGCGTCATTACAAGCGGACGGCATCCAGCCGTCGCTAGTGAGCGCGCTGGCGGACGATACCGAGGAGCGGGCCGCGCCGCTGCAACTCGATTCGATCGTCCCGGCCGGACGTTTACGACTGGCGGTCGCACTTGTTGCAGGTGTTGCTTTCGTGCTTCTCGCGAGTGTCGCGGCCAATTGGGAATGGCGAGTTGCCACGCTGCGGGCTTTGCTCGGCGAACAGGCCTACACGGAGTTGACCGTGGCTCCTGGGAACTTGACCATTGTTGAAGGCGAGAGCGTGAGCGTGGTGATCGATATCGCTGGCCGCACGAACCGCACGGTCGTTGTGGCGGCTCGGCCCGTCGGATCAGACGCGGCTTGGGTCGAACGGGAACTCAGTGCTGATGACGCCGTTGCTTCCGAAGACCGACTGATCAAATACGAAACCAAATTCACGGGCATCGTCGATCCACTTGAATATCGCGTCACCGCCGGGCTCGCGGAAAGTGATCTGTTCCGCATCGACGTCAGGCATCCGCTGGCCATCGAGAGCATTCGCGCGGACATCACACCGCCTGAATATACCGGAGTCGAATCGAGTTCGGTCGAGGAAGGGAATCTGAACGTGATCGATGGTTCGACGGTTCGCCTGAGCATCGCGCTTGACCGCGCCCCCAAGACCGCGATGATGGTTCTCACGGAACGCGCAGCGAGGCTGGGGCCGAGTGAGAGCCCGCAGGTTGAAGAGATTCCGTTGACCATCGACGAAGCCACGCTCTCGACAACACTCGCAGTTCGACAAGATCAAACGTATACGATTGTTGCCGAGGCGACCGATGGGATGAAGCTTCCGGAAAACAAGTTCCGCATCCGCGTCCGCTACGACCAGGCACCTGAGGTGTGGTTTGAAGAACCGGACGAGGCGTTGGAAGTTCACAGCATCGCGGAAGTTCTGCTGCGGATTCGCACTCGCGACGACTTTGGCCTCCGCCGCGCCGGGATCGTCTTTGAAGTCAACAACGAAGAAGAATACACGTTGCTGGAGAAGGATTACGCCGAGTTGGCTTCAGCGTTGGCCGCGGAGGGTACGCCAAGCCAGCAGACACGCGATGCGTTGCAGCGATTGTTGCCACTGGAACTGTTCGGCTTGGAAGAGAAGGACAGTGTCACTTACTATGCGTTCGCCCAGGACACCTACCCCGCGGAAACGCATCGTACCGAGACGGATCTGCGGTTCATCGATATTCGACCGTTTCGCCGCACCTATCGGCTGCCTGATCCGAATGCTGCCGCTGGTGCCAACAACGGCAACTTCCCGCAAGTTCGTTCGCTGCAAGAGATCATCGCCCGACAACGATTCAATTTGAATCGCACGATTCGACTCGATCGTAAAGCTTCTTCGGGTAGCGAAGCGACCTTGGTGGAAGTGGATCGGATCGCGACGTTCGAGGACGAACTGTCCAAATCGACTCACGAACTCGCCGAATTCCTCGACGAAAAGGAATTCGATGGCAGCGACCTCCTGTTCCAAGCGGAATCGGTCATGCTGACGTCAGTCGATTCGTTGAACGTTGGCAAGTACGACATTAGCTCGCAGCAACAAAAGGAAGCGCTGCGGTTGCTGATCGAAGGCCGCGACACGATCGAGAATTTCCTGCGAAGTCGAGCAAACGCCTCCCAGCGAAATGCGTTGCAAAACTTTGATCGTCGACAAGTCCAGAAGCTGCGGCGACCGAAGCGCGACAAGGAAGATGAAGAAGATCCCGAAAAGCTGGTCGAGCGCATCCGCCGCTTGGCCGACGAACAGGACTTTGTCTACAAGACCATGACCAATATGACAGGCGGACTGCCCCGGAATGGACAATCCGGCAACTCGCAGGGTGGTCAAGGGCAAACGGGTAAACCGATGGCCGAAGGGAGCGGAGATCAGAAGTCGGAAGTCGGAAGTCAGGAGTCGGAAGAAAAGAATGAAGGCCAGATGGAAAGTGGCGATGATCCTGCTGAGATGAGCCGCGAAGAACTCGAACAGCGTCAGCAGGACTTGGCCGTCGAAGCTCGTGACATCGAGACGATTCTGAATCGCATTCGAGACATGAGCGAATTGGCTCGTTCGCGCGGGACCGACGCGGCAGATGCGGCGGACGAAGTATCGGGTGCGCTCAGCCGAGGCAGCACCGACGAAGCCGCGGAGACCGCGCTGCAAACAAGCGGCATGTTGCGCGAGTTGGCGTTGAATGTGGCAGGCGTGATGGCTTCGGAAGCCTCCGAGAAGATTGGCATGTCGCGAGATCTGTCGGGCATGATCGCCGCTCTGGAACGCCGCTTGGCGGAAGAAGCAGATCCAGCCGGCAAGGGGGCGAGTAGTCAGGAGTCAGACGTCAGCCGTCAGGAAGAAGGGAGTGGTCGCGAGGATGAAGAGCAATCGAAAGAAGAACGATTGGCCGGATTGGCTCGTCGTGCCGAACGGCTTGCGGAGACCGGCAAGACGATGAAGGACATTCTCGAATCTGCGATCGCAACGAATTCGCGCGGTGATCGCGAAGCAGTGCGGCGAGTCGACGAGGTGCTCAACGAAGGCAAGGTCGAGGAAACCGTCGAGCGGATGTCCGACATCGCCAGCATGATCGAAGAGCGCCGTGATCGCGATGCACGAGTCGAAAGCGAAGACGTTGCCGATCGGTTGGACGTCTTGGCTCGCCAGTTAGATCAGGTCTATCGTTCCATCGTCACGCCGCGCGTCGAACAACTGAGGAACCTCGAAGCTCGAGCGGTCGAAGCGGAGCAGAACTTGCAGAAGCTCGAAACGAACGAGCAGATCGCAACGTGGCATCGCAAGATGCTCGAATTGTCGGAGGACATCGACAAAGCCAAAGCGGTCGGTGCTTCACTGGATGAATTGTACGAAGCCATGCAGAGCGAAGGCTGGAGCAAAATGTCCGATCGCACGCAGTGGAATTGGAAGCGTGGCGAGGTCGGCGGTTACCAGTCGCCCGGTTCTTACGCTCGTGCCGTACGAACCATCATCGAGGAGCTACAGCAGCAGATGCAGGAGTTGATGCTGACGGATCTGGTCGCCGACGATAACGAGGCCATACCGCCGGAGTATCAGCATCTGGTTGATCGTTACATCGAAGTGCTCTCGTCAGACATGCGGACCAAGGAGTGAGGAGGAGAAGAGAGAGGTCAGGGAACAGAAGTCAGAGATCAGATACTAAAACACCAGAAGAAGTCACCTACTCAGAGTGGTGTCGATGAACGTCAGGGATATATAGCCCGAAGGGCTAAAACAAATCAGCCCAGGGCAGAGCGAAGCGGCGTCAGCCGCGGAGCGTCGCCCTGGGTTCGAAGAACATCACGACACCAAGCCCTGAAAGGGCGACACAATTGGGAGTCCGCCTAACGTGGGTCAATCGCTAGTCAAAAAGTTGAATATGATGAACGATATGTGTGGGATTGAGCCGGGTGGTTCGTTGTGTCGCCCTTACAGGGCTTGGCGTGCCTGGCATTGCTGACCCAGGGCGGCGCTGCGCGGCTTCGCCGCTGCGCTCTGCCCTGGGCTGGGCTGGTATGTTGATGCCCTTTCAGGGCGAAGACACATGCCGAACCCTTTGCCCGACCTCTACCCTCTACCCTCTACCCTCTGACTTCTGACTTCTGACTTCTACCCCCAAACCCTCGACCTCTCCCTGTGAACTGGAAACTCGACCTACTATCGCCGGTCTCTCTCAGCGCCGTCTTCGTACTAGTCGGCGTGTTGGCTCTCGGTCTGTTCATTGCCAGATTTGCGACAGGTCCTCCCGCGGACATCGCTCGCCGCTCGGGTTTGTTGGTGATTCGCGGAGTCGTGGTTCTGTTGTTGCTGTTGCTGTTGTTCAATCCAGTTCAAGTCAGCGAATCTCCCGGAAAGATCGAGCGGGCGGACGTGTTCTACCTGATGGATGCCTCCGAGAGCATGAAGATGGGAGGCGATGAGGGGACGCGTTGGGATCACGCTGTCGAGATCATACACGATGCCCAGGAGAAGTCTCGCGACAAGATCGCGGCGGATGTGAAACTGTTTCGGTTTGGGAATCGTTTGGCGTCGGTGGAGGAGAGAGGTCAGGGGTCAGAAGTCAGAAGTCAGGAAGACGAGAAGGCGGACTCGCTCGCGGCGGTGACGCCGACGGATACCGACACCCGGTTACAGATGGCCTTGCGGCAGGTGACGAGCCGCTTCGGACGGTCACCTCCGGCAGCATTGGTTGTTTTCTCGGACGGGCGTGCGCGAGACACCGAGGGCATCGAAGAGCTGGCCCGGCATTTCGCGGAGTTGAACGTGCCGATTCATGTGGTGCCCGTCGGCGATACGGCCAAGGGTAGCGACGTTGCGATTGTGGCGGCGGTGGTACCGGAGTCGGTGCGGCGGCATTCGCGAGTCGAAGTGCAAGTCTTCTTGCGCAGTTACGGGTTCGACGAGCGGCGCGTCGAGTTGCATCTGTCGGCGATCGACGACGATGGAACCCCGCTCCGCTCGCTCATCGAGCCTCAGCCGATCACGCTGCACAGCGGTTTTCAATCGTATAGCCTGTCGTTCCGCGCCGATCGGGACACACGCCGGCTGCTCATTCACATTCCGCCGGAATCAGACGAAGTCTCTTCGCAAAACAACTCTATCGAGGCCGAGACTTACATCGATCAAACGAAGATCCGCGTGTTGTATGTCGAAGGAACTCGTCAGCTTCCGCAGTCGGTGCGACAGGGCGACGCGATTGTCACTCGCGGGCCGTACAGCGAACTGCAACAGGCCCTGACCGCCGATGACGACATTGAGTGTGTCGTTGTCAGCGGAGCGTATGGCGACCTGCGACGAATGGCTTATGGCGGCGGCTTTGACGCGACCCGTGGCTTTCCGCAAACCAGCGCCGAGCTGTCTGCGTTCGACGCTGTGATTCTCAGCAATGTCAGCCGCAATCTGTTCACCGACGAGCAGATCCAGTGGATCGACCGTTGGGTTAGCGAACGCGGTGCCGGATTGTGCATGCTGGGTGGACCTGAAAGTTTTGCCTCGGGCGGCTGGGCTGGCGACACGATCGAGAAGATTCTGCCGGTCGTGATGAACGGCAACCAATTGGATTGGGATCCGGGGGCGGTCGTGCAGGGCAAGGTCGACATGCCGCCCACCTTGCATCCGATCTGGCATCTCGTTTCGAACGCGAATCAGAACCGTGCCATCGTCGAGAGTTTTCCTGTGTTCGACGGTCTGAATCGCGGGCTGAGGGTAAAGGAGGCACTAGCGACCGCGTTAGTCACGGCACCAGTCGGTCGGTCCACGCGGTCCCAACCCACCGCGCGAAGCAGACTGCTGGGATTGTTCCTCGGCTCGCAACAACAGGCGCCTCGAGCGGACTCGGCGACCGATGCGGCCGCGGATCGTGCGGCCACCGCGGGCGAGGATCTGCCCGTGATCACTGTTGGTCGCTATGGCAAGGGACGGTCGATGGCGATGGCCACGGCGATTACGGAACCCTGGGCCCGCGCCTTCCTGAATGATTGGGGCGAGGGCGACAGCCGGTACTACGCGAAGTTCTGGCGAAACGTCATTTACTGGTTGACGGAAGATTCAACGATCGGACGCCGCCGTCTAATCGCTTCGCACGACAAGCAATACTACAATCCGGGCGATGAAGTCTCGCTGCGGGCGATCGCCTATGACGAAGGAGCGAACACGACACAGGCTTATCGCGTCGTGGCCATGATCGAGCCCAAGTCGGCCTTGCTCGACCCCGACGATTTCTACTCACCCGTCCGCTGGCCCAACGGCGTCCCCCGCGAAGAAGGCATGGAGGGACCGTTGGTGATGTGGGGCGAGGAATTCGAACTGCCGAAGTCGAGCGCCGATACGGCCGGTTCGTTAGGCGGGAACCTGACTGGTTACGGCATCGAACTCAAGTTGAACGATGTGTTGCTGAGCGGCGCGGCGAACGAAGGGCTGCGGATCGAGTTGACGGCGATGGAAGATCAAACTCAAGTCGACAGCACGTCGCTTGAGATTCACATCCTGCACGATCCGTTCGAGCAGCAGAATCCTTTCCCGGACCATGAGTTGCTGAAGGAAGTTGCGCGAGTCTCTGGCGGACAAGTCCTCGAAAGCAGCGATGATCTGGCGGCAATGATTACGAACGTTGACGTCAAGCAGGGCCCGCCGGTTGTGCGCAAGAGCCCGTTGTGGAGCAATTGGTGGATGTGGTCCGTGATTGTCGGATTGTTGACGACCGAATGGTTGTGGCGGCGGAGTGTTGGATTGGCATAGAGTGCGTGAAAGTGAAACGATGAGTTACCGAGCCATCTCGCTCGCGATAATCTGTACGCTGCTTACCGGTATGGCGGTCGCCCAAGAGGAAGATCGTGTGGACAGCGCCAAGGCGCGCGCCGCTCGTCTGGCATCCATGAAAGGCTCGTTGGAAGACATCGAGCTGACGATCACGTTGAACGGCGCGAACGAGAAGCTCACGCGTGTCGAGGAGCCCATCCAGCGGTGGAATAATCCGGTTGTTCAAATCTCCGACGCAACCGTTTTCGTCTGGACGCTCGGTGGTCTGCCAACCGTCATTGCTCAGGTAGCAGAACTCTTCGACGGAGATTTATGGCAGGAGTTTCAGTCACTGTCGCCGGAGTCTCTGGACGGCCGTTATGGCAACGAGAGTTTCTGGGCTCCAACTAGCGACGGGATCAGATGGATGAGCGCGTCGATAGCCGGACTTCCTGCCGAGACGACAGAAGCGCGGCTAATCCAGATGCGGAGAGTTGTTCAACGGCTGCAAGCATCGGATCTCTTCGAGTTCAAGAAACCAAGTCGACTGCGCCTGCTCTCGACACCGCTCTATCGCTATTCCGCGCCCAAAGCAGGCGTGCTCGATGGAGCGATCTTCTCGTTTGCGCTTGGAACCGACCCGGAAGTGATGGTGATCGTCGAAGCCCACAAGGACCGCGACGCTCACAAGTGGATGATGGCGTTCGCCCGTATGACAGGCTTTGCATGCACCGTGACGTTAGACGAGAAGGAAATTTGGTCGTGCCACGCGATGCCCTGGCCACATCCACGTGCTTCAACCTTCATGGCCCACCATCTGCCGCCGTAGTGGTGG
>JAQBZB010000218.1 GCA_027622275.1 Planctomycetota bacterium
CACACCTATCACGATCAACGTGTTGGGCAACGATACGGATGTCGATGGTGACGTCTTGAGCATCGTGTCGTTCGAGCAACCCAGCAACGCGGTTGTGACGGAAGTCGACGGTCAACTGCGAGTTGAACCCGCCCTCGACTTCCACGGTGTGATCAACTTCAGCTACACCACCATCGACGCACAAGGCGGGCAATCAACGGCGACGGTCGAGGTCACCGTCTTGCCGGTGAACGATACTCCACTGGCGGTGGCGGATGCCGCTGAAGTGGCGGAAGACACACCTATCACGATCAACGTGCTGGGTAACGATGTCGATGTCGATGGTGACGTCCTAAGCATCGTGTCATTTGAGCAGCCGGACAACGCGGTTGTGACGGAAGTCGACGGTCAACTGCGAGTTGAACCCGCCGCCGATCAACTTCAGCTACACCACCATCGACGCACAAGGCGAGCAATCAACGGCGACGGTCGAAGTCACCGTCCTGCCGGTGAACGATGCTCCGCTGGCGGTTGTCGATGCGGCGAAAGCGATAGAAGGCAACACCATCACCCTTAACGTGCTGGCCAACGACTCAGATGTCGAAGGACACCATCTCACCATCGTTTCGTTCCAGCAACCCGCCAATGCCGTCGTGACGGAAGTCGACGGCCAGTTGCACGTTGAGCCCGCGGCTGACTTCCACGGCCTGCTCAGGTTCGACTACACAGTCGCCGACGACCACGGCGGACAGTCGACGGCAACAGTCGAAGTTACCGTGCTGCAGTCGGAAGACGTCAATGGAGATGGATTTGTCTCGCCGATCGACGCTTTGCAAGTGATCAACTTCCTGAATGCGAACGGCAAATCGACCTCCGCAGCGGAAGTCGCAGCGCTGGACGTGAACAAAGATGGCCATGTCAGCCCCGTCGACGCGTTGAATGTGATCAACATGTTGAACTCCGTCGGTGGTGAAGGAGAAGCCGCGGTTGCTCGCCGCCTTGGCGAGAGCGTCAGCGACGTGATGGCGGAACTTGACGAGCACACAGCGATTATCGAGCTGGCAGACGATTCACAACGGTCGCAGGCGATCGCCCAGGACGAGGAATCGCGACCCTGGTTCGGTATCGATCCGTTCGATGATGACGAAGAAGACTGGCTCTTGGACTTGGAACTCTAGGAAGGTAGCTGCCTCGCTCCGTCGTCGTGAGTCGGCGGCTCGTGCTTCGTCCAGTTTTAGTATTTGGGTTAGCCGTTTTGGCGCTAGCCACGATGACGAGAGATCCTGTACCCACCAAGGTCGCGTAATTAGACTAGGAGCCGTCCCAGAAAGCCACCATTGTGAATGCATCTTTGAGGCGTAGCCGTGGCGTTGCAACCGAATAGCTTATGGCCCACCGTTACGGCGATGTGTCTGCTGCAGTTCACCGCGTTTGCCGGTTGTCGGCGCGCCGAGAGAGAGGAGACCGCGCAACCGAAACCGCTTCGCTCGCGCACGGTCAGCTATCGCGAACATATCGCTCCAATCCTGCAAGCTCATTGCGTGGATTGTCACGGCCCCGACCGTCAGGAGAAAGGCCTGCGGCTCGATACTCTTGACGGGATATTCCGCGGCTCGGATCAGGGTGCGGTGATCGTTGGCGGCAGTAGCAAAGACAGCCCATTATTGCGGATGATCAGCGGCGAAGAGCCAGCGATGCCCTCAGACTCAGAGCCGTTGGTGCCTCACGATTTGGAACTCATTGCCAAGTGGATCGACTCAGAGGCGGTCTTCTTGGAGGCGTCGCATGCTCAGGTGCCTGAGCGTCCAGCCAGCGATCATTGGGCGTTTCAGCCCATCCAGCCGCGCCCTATTCACGACCTGCCGCACAGCGATTGGCATCGCAATCCCGTGGATGTGTTCGTTCATTCGCGCCTGCTTCAAGAAGATCTTCGGCCATCGGGCCCGGCTGCCCTCGAAACGCTTGCCCGGCGTGTGTCGCTCGACATCACAGGGCTGCCGCCAACAATCGAAGAGGTCGACGCCTTCGTGAATGACTCCGCGCCCGCTGCGTATGAGCGTTTGGTGGATCGGCTGTTGGCGTCTCCGCAGTTCGGTGAACATTGGGGGCGATACTGGCTCGATCTAGCGAGGTACGCCGACTCCAATGGCTATCATCGCGATACGCGCAGGCCGATGTGGCGATATCGTGATTGGGTCATCCGCGCGTTCAATGAAGACATGCCGTTCGATCAATTCACGATCGAACAACTTGCTGGCGATCTGCTGCCCGAACCAACGACAGAACAACTGATCGCGACTGGGTTCCATCGCAACACGATGTTCAATCAGGAAGGGGGTATCGATCCGGAGGAGTTCCGTGTCAAGGCTGTCGACGACCGGGTCGAGACAACGGGCCTGGTGTGGCTTGGCCTGACCGTTGGGTGTGCCCGATGCCACGACCACCCCTACGATGATGTGCTTCAGGAAGATTTCTATCGGCTGTACGCGTTCTTTAACGACACCGCTGATGGTGGCGGAACAAAAGATGAGTTGCCTGGACCGCTGTTGGTAGTGGGCGATCAACGATTGAAAGGCGAACTCGATCGTCTTAGCGAACAGACTACCGCACGGAGACAAGAGTTAGTCAAGAACAGGGCCGATACGGAAATGGATAGCACACTGATGGATTTGCTAGTGCAGCGAGATGAACTCGCTAATGCGTTCGGGGTCATGATCATGCGGCGTTGGGAACAGCCGCGTGCGACGTTTGTTCATTTGCGAGGCGACTTTCAACGGCGTGGCAAACGTGTCTTTCCGGGTGTCCCAAGCGAATTACCTCAACCTCCAGGCGGCTATGCCCGTGATCGACTTGACTTGGCGAAGTGGCTTGTCGGCGAATCGAACCCGCTGACGGCACGCGTCACCGTGAATCGCATCTGGGAGAAGATCTTTGGTCGAGGCATCGTGCGGACGACCGAGGACTTCGGCACGCAGGGCGAGTTGCCTGAGCATCCCGAACTGCTTGATGACTTGGCCCACTCCTTTGTCGCAAGTGGTTGGGATGTGAAGGAGATTCTCAAGATGATCGTTACTTCCGCGACGTATCGCCAATCGCCATTCGCCTCGCCCACGCTGTTGGAACGCGACCCGGACAACCGATTGCTTTCACGCGGACCTCGATTCCGACTCGAAGCGGAGTGCCTTCGCGATGTCGCTCTCGCCACAAGCGGACTACTAGATCAGACGATCGGCGGGAGACCCGTCTATCCACCTCAGCCGACGGGCATCTACGAAGAATATGTTGAGGTCAACTTCGGTAACCCTGAGTTGTGGCGGACAAGTCAAAGTGGCGATCGTTATCGGCGCGGCATTTACACGTACTGGCGACGCTCCATGCCGTACCCCAGTTTTGTCGTGTTCGACGCTCCGAGCCGAGAACACTGCCAGACCCGACGTGCTCGCAGTAACACTCCGCTTCAAGCGCTCACGACCCTCAACGATCCTGCTTTTGTCGAGTGTGCAATCGCGTTGGCCAAACGAATAAGAGCGCACGGCGATACCAATGAGCAGCGGATCAGCTACGGCTTTCGCCTTTGTACGGGCCGTCGCCCGATGGAAGAGGAACTGAGAATCCTCGAGGAACTTTTCGTGAGCGAAGCGGAAGGCTCCAGCCCAGCAGGCGTCGACCGAGCTTGGCAAGTGATTGCTAACACCATTCTGAATCTCGATGCTACTTTAACGAAGTCGTAACCAATGAACGCAGTTGAACGGTCCGCTATTGGAAATGAACGAGCGAGCGTTGTGCGCCGCACGTTCCTGCGACATTCGCTTCATGGGATTGGCTCGATTGCTCTTGCACACCTGCTGGCCGATCACAGTCGTGGCGAACCTGACATCTCACTGCCGCACTTTCCGGCAAAAGCACGGAATGTAATTTTCTTGATGATGGCCGGCGGCCCGTCGCAGATCGATCTTCTCGATCCGAAACCAAAGCTCCAACAACTTGATGGCCAACCTATCCCGCAAGAGATTGTCGAGGGGGAGCGATTTGCATTCTTGCGTGGTGAATTGGCATTGATGGCCTCGCCCTATCGATTCGCGAAGCATGGCGAATCCGGTGCGGTCTTTTCCGAACTACTACCTCACCTCGCCAAGCAAGCGGATGACCTGACGATCGTCCGGTCACTGCACACAGATGCCTTCAATCATGATCCGGCCCAGCTGCTGCTCAACTCTGGGAGTTCCGTCCCTGGACGACCGAGCATGGGCGCGTGGCTGACCTATGGACTCGGCAGCGCGTGCGAAAACCTCCCCGGGTTCATCGTCATGGCCTCGGGCACTGGCCAACCCGTCGGCGCCCACTGTTGGGAGAATGGCTTTCTCCCAACAAACTACCAAGGTGTGCCGTTTCTTTCCAAGGGCACACCCGTGCCGTTCTTAGACAATCCTGATTGGATCAGCCGGGAATCCCGCCGACGGTCTTTGAATGCTATCAAGCGACTAAACGAAATAGAGTTTGCGCGCGCGTCCGATCAAGAGATCCTAACGCGCACCGCCGCGTATGAAATGGCGTTTGAGATGCAAGCCAGTGTTCCCGATCTGCTGGACATTGCGACAGAACAAAAACATGTCAGTGCGATTTATGGGAGCGACATCGAGAAGCCGTCGTTTGCGCGCAACTGCTTGCTCGCTCGGCGAATGGTCGAACGAGGCGTACGATTTGTGCAACTCATCCACCGCGGCTGGGACCATCATGGCTCGGTTGAGACCGGAGGGATCGACAACCACCTTCCGCTACTTTGCCGGGACGTTGACCAGCCAGTCGCCGGACTGATTCAGGATCTCAAAGAGCGAGACCTGCTCGATTCCACGCTCGTCGTTTGGGCAGGCGAATTCGGCCGAACGCCGATCCGAGAAGTCACCTCAGCCACTCGCTATCTCGGTCGCGATCATCATCCTCGCGCATTCACGGTACTGATGGCAGGCGGCGGGATCAAACCGGGAATCACTTACGGGGCGACTGACGAACTCGGATACAACGTGACTAACAACGGTGTTCATCTGCACGACCTCCATGCCACGATGCTGCACTGCCTGGGCATCGATCACAAAAGACTCACCTATCGCTTCAAAGGACGCGACTTTCGTCTCACGGACGTTAGTGGAAACGTCGTTCGTGACTTGTTGAGCTAAAGAGCCGTTCGGCGATGATGACGACGAACACTGGTTGTTGGACTTGGAATTGTAACGGCTGGCAACAGTTAGCCAGTTGCCGATGCGGGCGATTGTTAACGGATGTTAACCGCGCTCAACAGAGTTGTGTCGTGTGTGTCTCGCCGTTAACGGAATGCGAGACTCAACCAGCGTTTCTTTGACCGGCACACTGGTTGCATTACGTGGCCGTTCGCTCCGCGAACGTGCGCGCACAGCGGAAGAAATGTCGCTAAACGAACCGCGCAGGAGCGCTCGTTCGCGGAGCGAACGGCCACGTACACCGAAAAGTACCGACTGCCATGTCTACGGTTGACGACACGCTGCATAGCTCCGTCCCGCTAAGCGACCCTGCGGTCGATGCGACACAGTCCACCGAAGTCTCGGTTGTCATGCCGTGCCTGGATGAAGCAGATACCTTGGCGACCTGCATCCAAAAAGCTCGTGCCGCGATGGAGGCTCACGGTATTCGAGGCGAGATCGTTGTTGCGGATAACGGCAGCACGGATGGATCGATCGATATCGCCGAACAAATCGGAGCCCGCGTCGTCCATGTGGCCGAGTCCGGCTATGGGGCTGCGTTACGCGGTGGAATCGAGGCGAGTCGCGGACGTTACGTCGTCATGGGCGACGCCGACGACAGCTATGACTTTGGCGAGATCCCGCGTTTCGTCAAACTGCTGCGAGACGGATTCGACTTGGTGCAAGGCTGCCGGCTACCGCGCGGCGGGGGTGTGATCGTTCGTGGTGCGATGCCTTGGTTGCATGAACGGATTGGGAACCCGATGTTCTCCTTTCTCGTGCGGCGGATGTTCAAGGCCCCGATCAACGATGTCTATTGCGGGCTGCGAGGATTCTCGCGAGCCGCGTATGATGAGCTAGATTTACGGTGCTCGGGGATGGAGTTCGCGACCGAAATGGTCATCAAGAACAGCCTGTTCAAAAAAAGCATTGCCGAGATTTCCATCACACTGCACCCCGACGGTCGAGTCGCTCATCGTCCTCACTTGCGAACCTTCCGTGACGGCTGGCGCACGCTGCGTTTCTTTCTGCTGTACAGTCCGCGTTGGTTGTTCCTGGTGCCAGGGCTGTTCCTGGTGCTGCTGGGAATCCTGGGATACGCGTTGGCGATGCCGGGGATTACCATTTGGGGAGCCACACTCGACGCGCACACGTTGTTGTTTTCCAGCCTGGCGATTTTATTGGGATATCAAGCCGTTCAATTTGCTGTCTTCGCCAAGACATTCGCCGTCGCAGAGGGCTTGCTGCCACGCGACTCGCGATTAGATATGCTGCTGAGTGTGGCGACCGTCGAACGGGGCTTAGTTGCAGGTGCCATCGGCTTTATCACGGGATGTATCCTGCTGGGACTCGCGGTGAATGAGTGGCGATTGGTCAGCTTCGGTGCCTTGGACTATGCACGAACGATGCGACTAGTAATCCCCGGCGTGATGCTGTCCGCCTTAGGATGCCAGACAGTGCTTTCTGGATTCTTTGTCAGCATCCTCGGCATGGCACGCAAGGCTCGCTGAGCGCTCAGGGACGTCGGCCGAGGTAATGCAGTAAGTAAAGACTTGCCCACGAACTTGACGCGAAGTAAAGTCGATGAACCCGCTGCCAATCCTCGGCCCGCGACTAAGGATGACGATCGCCGTCCTGCGAACCTTCAATGCAAGAGCCTGACAGTATCGAGCCGTGTCCAAGTGGCCAAGGGCATATCTTGGCCCTGGACGGTGTGCGCGGCGTCGCGATCCTACTCGTGCTTGGATATCACAACCGGCCGATGCTCGACCAATCCAACTGGTACGAGAGACTTTGGGTGCGGCTGTTTGATAGCGGTTGGTACGGCGTGGATCTTTTCTTCGTGCTGTGCGGTTTTCTGATTACAGGTATCTTGCTGGACACGCTTGATCGCAAAGCGTACCTACGCAGCTTTGCGATGCGCCGGGTGCTCCGCATCTTTCCGCTGTACGACGGCGTGTTATTCGGCTTATTGGTCGTTGCGCCACTGATGCTGGGTTGGGGCGACGTGATCGGTGTGTCGAAGCCTCGCTTCGGCCAGCAGATTTGGCACTGGCTGGACCTACCTACTGGATGCCCGTCTTTGTTGACAACCCGCCACGGTGGCCGATCTTAACCCATGTGCGGTCGCTGGCCGTCGAGGAGCAGTTTTACTTGCTGTGGCCTTTCGTTGTACTTCTGTTTCGCGGCAGAAGACTGACTACGCTATGTTGGTGTCTGGTCGCCGCCTGTCTCGTGGCGCGGTTTTGGGCGCGGTGGCAGCAGGTCGATACCGGAACGATCTACGATCTCACGGTCATTCGAATTGACTCTTTGGCAATTGGAGCACTGGCAGCAAGCTAGGTGAGGTCGATCGAGATATCTCCCTGGCTTGAACGGATTGCCCCCTGGGGAGCGACGCTCACTATTGGCGGTCTGAGGGCTATCGTGGCCGTCGGTGTGCCCATTGAGAAACAGGGGTACTTGCCACAGACAATCGGCTACACTGTCTTAGGTCTCGGTTTTGGATGGTTGGTGCTGGCAGCTTGGTACGGCCAGCCAACCGTTCTGGGCTTCATTTTCGAGAGACCATGGCTCCGCCACCTCGGCAAGAGAAGCTATGCGATTTACATCCTGCACATCCCGATTCTCACGGTATTTCACAGCGTCTACAAGTCGGTATTGGCCCGAACGGACCGCGACGGTCGCGATGTCTTGCTGTTGGTGTTGGCATTCCTAGTCGTCATCGTGGCCGCGGAACTCAGTTGGCACTGCTATGAAAAACAATTCCTGAAGCTAAAGAAGTACTTTCCAAGAGCAGACGTCTAGTATTGTGAAAGCATCATTTTCAACCGCGAGCAGTATAGCAACGAGGAAACAATAAAATGATCAGAACACGCCGAAGACAACTCGTCGCGTTTCTCGCCGGAATGGAATTACTTCTGATGGCCACGGGCGGTCTGACCGCGGCGGAGTCGGATACCGCGGCCGACATCATCAAAGCCACCGGAGTTCAAGGTGGCGTGATCGTTCATCTCGGTTGCGGTGACGGTAAGCTGACCGCAGCGCTGCGAGCGAATGCCAGGTATCAAGTCCACGGACTCACGCGAGATCCCGCCCACGTTGCCAACGCCCGGGCCAACGCTGCCGCAACCGGCCATTACGGCGACGTCTCGGTTGACCGCTTGAGCGGCAATCGGCTGCCCTACATCGACAACATGGTGAATCTTGTGGTCGCGGAAGATTTGGGAGACGTCGCGCAGGACGAAGTGCTGCGTGTCCTCGTTCCCAACGGCGTCGCTTACATCAAAAGCGATGGCACCTGGAACAAGACTGTTAAGCCATGGCCCGCTGACATCGATGAATGGACACACTACCTGCATGATGCTGGCGGCAACGCCGTGGCCCATGATGACGTCGTTGGCCCCCCACGCCATCTCCAATGGCTGGGCAGCCCGCGTTGGTCGCGTCATCACGACCGGATGGCCAGTATGAGTGCCTTGGTTTCGGCTGGCGGTCGCTTGTTCTACATCATGGACGAAGGTTCGCGCATTTCGATTCAAATGCCACCGAAATGGACACTCGTCGCGCGTGATGCTTTTAACGGGACAATCCTCTGGAAGCAGCCGATCCCAACTTGGCAGAATCACTTGTGGCCGTTGAAGAGTGGCCCGACTCAGCTCGCGCGACGACTCGTTGCCGAAGGTGATCGGGTTTACGTGACGCTGGGGTTACGAGCCCCGGTATCGGTCTTGGACGCCGCAACTGGCGAGATTATTCGGACGGTCGAAGGGAGCGAGCCGACCGAGGAGTTGATCTTCAGCAATGGCACCTTGCTCGCACTGGTCAATAAAGGGGACTACGAGACGAAAGACTATGCCCCTGCCTTCAACACCGGCGATCAGGCCCGCGTTCGTACCGACAAGCAATTCCATTGGAACGAGCACGCTCGGGAAGTTGTTGGCATCAACGGCGACACGGGCGAGACTCTGTGGACTCGCGAGAGCGTTGTCGGGCCGCTCAGCCTGGCCGCCGACGCCGATCGCGTCTATTTCCACAACGGGCAAGGGGTCGTTTGTTTGGACCGCAAAAGCGGCAATGACTTGTGGGCTTCCGAGCCGGCGGGAACGGCGGCAAACTTCACGATGAACTTCGGGCCGAAACTCGTCGTCCATAACAAGGTCGTATTGTTTGCGGGCGGCGATCGCAAGATGGTTGCTCTTGAAGCGGCCACCGGGAAGCCGATGTGGACGGCTCCACATGCTCAAGGCGGCTATCAGTCACCGGAGGATCTGCTCGTCGCGTCGGGGCTCGTGTGGTCGGCACCCACGACCAACGGTCGCGACTCGGGGATCTGGACGGGCCGCGATTTGATGACGGGCGAAGTCAAGAACGAGTTCCCGCCAAACGTCGACACCTATTGGTTCCATCATCGTTGCTACATCGCCAAGGCGACCGACAAGTTCCTCATTCCGTCGCGGACCGGGATCGAGTTCGTCGACCACGCGAACCAGGATTGGGACATCAACCACTGGGTGCGCGGCGGCTGTTTGTACGGCGTCATGCCTTGTAACGGGTTGCTCTACGCGCCGCCGCACAACTGTGCGTGTTATCCGGAAGCGAAACTGTTCGGCATGAATGCGCTGGCACCGGCCAGCACGAGCCGCGAGGCTCCGAAAGAAGTCTCCGACGACGAGCGCCTGGAACGTGGGCCTGCCTACGAGAATATCGTCGACGCGCCACCAGCCGACACGGACTGGCCGACCTATCGTCACGACCCGGCGCGTAGCGGTTACCTCGCGCAAGATGTTCCGGCGACGCTGAAACCGGCTTGGAAAACGAAGTTTGACAGCAAGCTGAGCAGCGTCGTTGTCGCTTACGGCAAGTTGTTTGTCGCCGAGGTCAATCGACACACCGTTCATGCGCTGGACGCGAACACGGGCGAGAAGGTTTGGAGCTATACGGCTGGCGGACGCGTTGATTCACCGCCGACAATCCACAAGGGCCGAGCGATCTTTGGCGCGGCGGACGGTTGGGTGTACTGCCTGCGTGCCAGTGACGGCGAACTTGCCTGGCGATTCCGCGCAGCTCCTCGCGACGAGCGGCTGATGGCGTTCGAACAGCTCGAGTCGGTGTGGCCGGTCCACGGCAGCGTGCTGGTCGAGAACGATGTGATCTACTTTGTCGCTGGCCGTTCCAACTTTCTGGACAGCGGCATGCGGTTCTTCCGTGTTCATGCCGAGACTGGTCGCAAGATCTCGGAAGGTGTGATGGACGATCGCGATCCGCACACGGGCGAGGACTTGCAGAATCACATCAAGGTCTTGCAAATGCCCGTCGCGCTGCCTGACATTTTGTCGAGCGACAGCGTTTACGTTTACCTCCGCTCGCAACAGATCGACATGGAGGGAAACCGGTTGGAAATCGCGCCGCATTCCGCGGACTTCGCTACCCAAGGTTCCGTGCAACGCGGTCCGACGCAACATCTGTTCGCTCCGATGGGTTTTCTTGACGACACTTGGTTCCATCGTTCTTACTGGGTCTACGGCCGCAGTTTTGCCGGCGGACATGCGGGCTACTTTCAAGCCGGCAAGTACACTCCGTCGGGGCGGCTGCTCGTGTTCGACGACGACAACGTCTACGGTTACGGCCGCAAACCGGAGTATTTGAAGTGGACAACCACGATCGAGCACCAGCTGTTCGCTTCCGGCAAAGAGCCGCCGAAGCAAGCTCTTAGTGAAGGCGACGATAAGGCTGACGGAAAGAAAAACGCGGCGGATGCCTCGACGATGATCCGGTTTGGCAAACCGGCTGGTATGAATCCAACCGGGAAACCACTGACGGTCGAAGCTTGGATTCAGGCCGATCGCCCCGAGGGGGTCGTGTTGGCTCGCGGAGGCCCGGCCGTTGGATATGCGCTCGTTTTGCGCGGTGGCAAGCCGCAGTTCCTGGTACGGACGAAAGATGGCGTGACAGCGGCGACATCGAAGGTCGAGACCGTTGGCCGTTGGACGCATCTTGTTGGAGTATTGAGCGAAGAGAAGCAAGTCAAGCTCTACATCAACGGCAAGTTGGTTGACGAGGCGATGGCACCCAGCTTACTCCCCTCCGATCCGGCACAAGGACTTGAGGTCGGAGCCGACGATGCCGGAGCGGTCGGCGACTATAAGAGCCCGCTGGGCTTTACGGGGATGATCGACGAAGTTCGCATCTATCACGCGGCGTTGAGCGATGAAGAGATTGCAGACCATGCATCGAGCACGGATCGCACACCAACGGACGATCGACGATTGGTGTTGGCTTGCACCTTCGAGGGTGGAACGGCCGAAGATGTTTCGGGGAACGGACATGATGGCGAACTTGCTTCCTCGCAATCCGTGAGAGGAAAATTCGGTCGCGCGATGGCGTTCACCTTCCGGCAATCACAAGCCGCCGGGTCGTTTGTCGAACATCTCTGGACGCAAGACGTGCCGTTGATGGTGCGTGCGATGGTCAAGGCCAACGACAAGCTCTTTATCGCGGGGCCGCCGGACTTGATTGACGAAGAGGAGACGTTTCAACGCACGATGGCTCGCGATCCGAATCTTGCGTCTCAACTGACTCAACAAGACGACGCACTATCGGGCGCGGCAGGCGGGCTGCTGCGAGTCGTCTCGGCAACCGACGGCAGCACTTTGGCGGAGTATAAGCTCGACACGCTTCCGGCGTGGGATGGCATGGCCGCCGCCAGCGGTCGTCTGTTCATGTCGACAACGGACGGGAGAGTTATCTGTTTCTCTGGAAACTGAGTAGCCCATTTTGCCAATCGTCTAGGACTTCTCGCATTTAACAGCGTGTTGATTTTCTCCGCAATCGCGCCATTCTTGTGCCAACACGAATGGAGGCGTTGCGATGAGTTTGGGACGACGATCTAGCCCAAGTTCCCCACTAAATCTCGGATGTGCAGTGTTTTCACGGGTGGCGAGCGCGAAGTCGTCACTACAATTCAGTTTGGTTACTTAGAAGATATATTCGACGGCATAGCCTTCGATGCGCCCTTCGCAGACGAGAACGGGCGACTCTATCCCGAAGACGTCATACGATCGGACCCGTCAGTTGAGACAGGAGCTGTAAACCCGCTGCTGCTGATGGATCGCGTTAAAGACATCAGAGATGAATGGCACTTAATCGGCTTAAGTGTCAGGCCTCTCCCGGTTTGTATTCACCGCGAGGCTTCTGCATGAGCTTGTACGGCTGGGGTCTTCGCTTGACCACTCGGGGTTCGTAGCGATCCGGGCGGTTGCCGACGACGTGCTGCTGGCAACACGCCAACAAGACCGTACAAAGATCGTCTGGATTGCGGATCATACCCAGCACCGGGAGTATGTCTGTCAACGTGGACATCGTGGCCTTGAAACTAATCTGCCAAGGTTGAACACCGCCGTCGATGGCAGCCTCACTCATGACTTGTCGGATCAAATCATCCGCCAGCAAGTGAGCGCGACTCTCGTTGCGAACGCGGTGAGGTTTTTTGCAACGCAGGTGCTCCATCTGCATGGCCGTTTTCAGAGAACGAAGATTCAATTCCGCCTGCCAGCGTCGGCGAAATAGATCGCTGATGTCTTCTTGGCTGTACTCGGCGTCGTCTAACAGTGACGTCTGCACGATGATCTCGCGAGTACGAAAACTGAGGTGGTTGGGGCGGATGAAAAGAGGTGAGTAGGGGCAATCGCAACAGATCGAGAGAGACTTCCCAAGGGCATGATCGAGGTGCTTGTTTGACGTTACAGAACGCTCGGCAACTCGATTCCGCTCTTGCTGATTGGTAACACGAATCACAACATGTCAACGTCTCGTTCGACAATCATCTCCTTCGTGACGCGGATGGATCTGCTTTCGATTCTATCATGTGTGTGTGCGAACATAACCAACAGCACCGATGACCTCATGTCCGCGCCCCTCTGCCCCGGCTAGCGACGACTGCCTGGTACAGTCGATGAACGCTGGCTCGAAGCGTTCGATTTGGTTCTCGCAGCATGAGACGATCTGTGAATCACACGGAAAGGCTGTGAACAAGTTGAAACAGGCACCTCGCAACGGCTCGAAGCTCTTGGGAAACACACACGTCCGCTCGGAGCCAGTCCCATTTTTTTCACAGCCTCGGATCGGCGCTCGTCCTTCAACCCTTGCCATCCAGCTTCCGTACAAACTCAGCATGCTCGGAACTCTCCAGCCCTTGCTGCAATGCTGCGCGGATGCGCTGTCCGTCCAGATCGAGAAGTGACTGGGGATCGAGCCACAGTCCTGGGAATACCCGGCTGCGGTAGATTCCGTCGTCGCCGGCAGCGAGTGCTTCGTAGGTGCCATCTCGCAGCACGAACCAGAAGAAAGACAGCACCTGAGCCCCCCGCCGAGTCCTCTTCTTGGTAGAGCGAGTGACGTTAAAACGCAAGGTCCACGGCACGAATCGTGGGTTCCACCGTGTAGAACTCGGCGGGGCGTTCGAAATCATGACGTTATAACTTGTGCGGGCCTGAGTAAGACGTTTTCAATAGCCACGCTCGCCAGACCGTGGGAGAGGCTGGGAAGTCTCCCACGCTCTGGCGAGCGTGGCTACCGGTTGCTTGGTGAATCTCGTTCCGGCTGTGGTTTGTCGATCGGCTGGAAGGCCCAGCTTGCGGATTGGCCGAACGATGGGGGCAGGACGATGGGGAGGCAAATCAAGAGAAAAATGTCTTCATCATTCTGCCCACATCGTTCTGCCAAGTTCCAACAGCGACAAGGTGAAAACATCGGTGCGCCTTTACTTCCTCGAACTCGGTTTGAGAAATCCCCGGCTCCGCAGCCAGTCGGTGCAGCTTTGCGCCCATGCCGAGCATGTGCCGGTGGTGGGGCGGACTCCGAAGCCGTGGCCGCCGGTGGCGTAAACATGCAAGTCGCTGTGGATGCCGGCGCGCTTCAGGGCCAAATAAAACGTCACGCTGTGTTCCACGTCGCTGATTGGATCGTCCGAGGCGTGAACGAACAACAGCGGCGGAGTGTTCGCCGGCGTGCGAACGGTCGACGAGAGTTCTCCCGTCTCCATGACCTTGAAGTAGCCCGAATAGACCGGGATGCCGAAATCCGGCCGGCAACTGATTTCGTCAATGGCGTCGATCGGATCATAACTCCGCTGCTCGAAGTTCGTCGCCGTCGCACCGACCAGGTGACCTCCGGCCGAAAAGCCGATCATGCCAATGCGCTGCGGATCGATGCCCCACTCCCTGGCTTTGCTCCGCACCAGACTCACCGCGCGCTGCGCGTCCTTGAGTGGTCCGAGTGGCGGAACGCCTGTGACATCAACGGGACGTCGCGGGCAGCGGTACTTGAGGATGATGCCGGTCACGCCGAACGAGTTCAACCACGCGGCGATTTCCTCGCCTTCCACATCCCAGCCCAGGTTGTGATACCCGCCGCCGGGACAGATCAGCATCGCCATTCCGGTGTCCTGTTCCTGCACCGGCCGATAGACCGTCAGCGTCGGCTGCGTGACGTTGGTCAGCCACTTTGTTGGCTTCCCCGCCACCTCGTACGGCTTGCCATGGACGATCAGTTCGCGGAACTTCTCCTCGCCGATCGTGCTGGCGTCATCGTCCGCCGGCTTCCCCGGCCAAACGTCGATGACCAACGGGTCGTCCGCTTCCGCCGCGTTCACGAACGGGCCGGCGACGAGCGCCAGTGTTAATGCGAGTTGCTTCATGGTTGGCATTGACAGCGATCCTCAAAATTGTGGCGTCCAATTGTTTGACCGCTGTTCGATGTTGCCGGCTGCGTCTTCGGCGTCCGCGGTCAGTTTCGTTTCGGCGAGTTCCGCGCCGTCCAGCACAATCTCCCATTCGGCAAAGTCGCTTGCGGTAGATTTCGCTTCGCGGTTGTTGACGAGGACTTTCTTCACTGGGCCGTTGTCGGAGGTCGTGCCGCGGACGCGGAATTCTCCCGCAGCCGATTGCGAGACGTGCGTGATGACCGTCGTGGGCGGGCGGTCGTCAACCGGGTCGAGCAGTTTGGGGAATTCGACGTCCTGCACTTCGGCGACTCGTGATCTGTTGCCGGTGACGAGCGGGATTTCTCGATACGCGTTGCCGTCGCCGAGCAGGTCGGCCGCATGAGTACTCGCGAATTTCGCGTGGCGGTTCGGGCCGAAGTAATCGAGGAAGTGCATCCCGTAACGGCACCGGTGTAGCCGTACCTTTCATTCTCGCAGGCGACGTGGCGGGTGAACGTGTTGAGACTGTTGGCCCACCAGAACCCGGCTCCGTCATTTCGATCGAACGGCAGTGCTTGCCCCTTGAGCGGTTTGCCCGCGAACGCTTGCACGGCGAGGTTATGGTCTAACCCGCATTTCTCATCACAGGGCTAGCGCGAGGCCCCCAGATTTGTCATAACTTGATTTGTCAAAAACAACTTACGACAAATCATGGAGGGTTCCTCGTGCAAACACAGTGTAACGAATCACGGATCGAATTTCACGGGCTCGGCGAGCGGGTTTTGACCGCCGATTTTGATGGGGGAAATATGGTCAGCGACGGCGGCGTGCCGCTGATCGCTGAGGTCGATCGAATGTTTCGCCTGCTCGAACAGTATGCCGACTGTTTTACCGATCATCGCGAACAAGAGGCGATCGAACATTCCGTACTCGATCTCGTCCGCCAAAGGATTTATGGTCTCTGCTTGGGATAC
>JAQBZB010000219.1 GCA_027622275.1 Planctomycetota bacterium
GATTTTTCGCCAACGCCGTCTATCTCGGTCCACTCGCTGTTTCAATCCGCGTCCGCTCTCGCGAGCGGACGATCCCTCAATCGTAAACGGTTTGAGAGGCACGAGTAAGAACGCCGACTTCGCGAACTTCGTCGTACTCGTGTAGGTTAATCGAGAAATCTAGCATGGTCGCGCCGTAAACTCCAACGTTCAGTCGATTTACATTGATCGCGAAACTAACGGGCTCGGCGTGCGCGCTCTAGGTTCGCAAACCCAGGCTCGGCCGTCCTGGCGGCAAAAACGAGCCCTAAATCTACAGGATTAGTGGATCGTCCATCGCGGTTACCGGCTTCGCGCCAATATGTTCTACCCGGTGCTTCCAGTTGTTTCCTAAAAAGTAGAATCGGAGGCTATCGGTGGCGGGATCGATCAGGTCGACGAGTTCGGCTTTGAGACGTACGAATTGCTCCATCGATACCGCGCATTCAAACACGGAATTCTGAACGCGTTGACCAAAATTCAGGCACGTCTTGGCGACTTTCTGCAACCTCCGCTGGCCCACGCGATTGGCCGTGGCAACGTCATAGGTGACTAGAACCATCATCGAATCAATCGCCTCACTTCCAGGCAAATGGTGGATAAGCGTCGGAGTCGCCCCGTAAGTGACGCGCCAACAGTCGAGCTTGGATGTGCGGAACGAGCCCGAGTGTCATCTTCTCGTTCAGAAATGGATGCGTCACCGTTTCTTGCTTCCGCTTCTGATAGGCGGCGACGATCAGTTTTCTGGTCGCATCGTCCATGCGGATTCCATTGCCTGGATCTTCCACGAATCCACTCGCTTTGACTTGCCCGCGGTTGATCAGCGACAACACCAATCGATCGACCAAGACCGGTCGGAATTCCTCCATCAGATCGAGCGCCAAACTCGGGCGGCCAGGACGGTCGCGATGCAAGAATCCAACAGCAGCATCCAGGCCGGACGCTTCGCATGCCGATCGCAAATCGTTCGTCAGCATGCTGTACAGGAACGATAGCAGCGCGTTGACTTTGTCCAGCGGCGGCCGGCGCGTGCGTCCGGAAAAGATGAACTCCGTCTGCTGAGACGTAATCAAATCATTGAACACGCCAAAATATTCGGCGCTGAACTCGCCTTCCATCCCGCGCAATTGATCCAGCGACAGGGATTCGTCAAGCGTGCGAATTGCCATGTCGATGCGATCGGCGGTGCGGGTCAAGCGATCGGTTGCGTCGGAAGCCGTCTGATCCCGAACCGCTCGACGCAACACGGTTCGGTAGTTCGCCAGTTTGCCGATGATGCAGGCCCGCGCGATCAGTTTTGCCGAATCCAGATCGTCGGATCGGCGGTACTGTTCGCGTCGCAGCAAGACATTCCCTGGCGTAAAGCCGTTGACGGCGGCCAAGAACCGGCCATGCACAGTCATGAACGAGATCGCGATTCCGTGTTGACCGCAGTAGCCCATTAGTTGCGGGCTGATCCCGACGCGGCCAAAGCAAGAGATGGAACCAATATTCAGCAGGGGCAGTCGCGTTTTCGATTGCTTGTCGATCCGCACGACGACGGTTTCGGATTCCTTGCGCAGATAAGTCCCCTGCGTGAACACGTAGAGGGTATTGAGATGATGTTTCACAGCGAGTCACCTCCCGCAGGTTCGGCGATGGTGTCGTCGATGATCGATTGTAAATACTTGGCGGCGGTCGCACGAGGGCGTAGCGACTTGGGCATGCACCACTCGAGCAGCGAACAGCCTTTGCATTTCGGTTTGAACTTGGCCAGCGGCGTTTCGCGACTTTCGACCAACTCGCGCAACCGCACGGCCGCGCGTTCGGTTTTCTCACGGAGCGCTTGATCGAACTCGATTTCTTCCCGATGCTGGCTGCGGATATGAAAGATCGCCCCGCGGGGCACGGCGACGCCGAGCATTTCTTCCAGGCAGATGGCTTGGGCGCAGAGTTGAGCTTCGTTGTTATCCCACCGGCGTTTCTTGCCCCGTTTGAAATCGACGGGATAGGGGATCGGCTGGCCCGCGTCGTTATCTCGCATTTCGACCAAATCCGCCTTGCCGATCAACCCCAGCCGATGCGAGACCAGCCACATCGCGGTAACATTTCGCCGATCGTCGCGACGCAGGTTCTTGGGGATGTCAACACGTTTGTGGGCCAGCAGACCTTCGGTCGTATATTGGTTGTCCTTCCAAATCTGCTCGTTCAAATGCAACGCCGCCCGCCGCTCGCAGAAGAGCAAGTCGTTGAGGTAGCGGATGGGAAGGAGATCGTCGTCAGACATTTGGGGTGTTGCCGATGACATCGTCGAGAATAATGGCGTTCAATTGGGGAACATTTCGAAATCCAAAGTCGTTGGTCAGGAAGCTTGTGGCTCCGAGACTCAACGCAGTGGCAGCGTGAATCGCGTCCGGGGGTCGCAGTCGTGGAATCTGAGAGCGTAACCGGGCAGCCTCGCGGAGAATCTGCGCGGAGATGGCAATTAGTTCGATACCTGGGAGTTTCAGAAAGGCTTCGTAATCGCTCGCCAATTGTTGATCGTTCGCCCGGTACGGTCCGACCAACGATTCCAGCAGGATCAATTCGCTGACGAGAACCCGCGATTGCCCCGCATCGACTGCGCCCCACAGCGGCCGCAATGCCGGACCATATTGAGGATGTTTTTCAATCGTGTAGATCACGACGTTGGCATCGACATAGGCAAGGCCCGTGGTGGGGAGGGCTAGCGGTCCCATGCGTCACGCTCCTGCCGGAGGTGAATTTCGTACTCTTCCCATGACGCGAACGCCCGGGGCCCAACAGGAAGAGCGTCAAGAAATGCAAGCACTGAGTTGGGACTTCCTTCGTTTCGTTCGCCGCAAGGGGCGATCACTACATTCACCAGGCTGCCTTCCTTCAATTCCGGAGCAACCACTTCAACTCGGTGCCCTGGTTGAACTCGCACGACTTGTTTCACGCTTTTCATGTTCATCACTTTCCTTACTATTCGAAGGATATTCCCCATTATAATAGTCAATAATCGGTTGTCGACGCTGCTCGGCGAAGCTCCCATAGCTTCGTCGCTTTCTTCCAGCGACGGAATTGTTTCGAGTGGACGGTTTGAGAATTGCATCGCTGGCAGCCCCCGAAAATGCGCGCAAGTCGGCGTTGCCGATCAACCCCAACCGATGCGACACGAGCCACATGCCGGTCACATTTCGCCGATCCCCGCGGCGTAGGTTCTTGGGGATGTCAACTCGTTTGTGGGCCAGCAACCCTTCGGTCGTATACTGGTTGTCCTTCCAAATTTGCTCGTTCAAATGCAACGCCGCCCGCCGCTCGCAGAACAGCAAGTCGTTGAGGTAACGAATCGGAAGAAGATCGTCGTCAGGCATGTGTAACCCAGGTTAGGCGAACGCGACTCCGCTATTCAGAAGTTCCGTTTGGTCGATTATGCCAGCCATGTAACCCACGAAAGAGTCGTAGGCCAAAGTCCATTCATAGACGCCCGGTCGCTCGACGATCGGTGCCAAGGCAAACTCAATGCGACGATTCGAGTAAATCTGTACACTGCCGTTCTGAAGTTCTTGGAACGACACCGCTTCACGATTTCGCAGGCGATTCTTTAGAGAACTTTGGACTACGGCAATTTCGGTATTGCTGTCGATAACACGAAATCGTGATTCAACCTCAACAAACTGTTGCTTCTTTTCGGCCGCATCCAAGAGCGCTGCGTCGCTTTTCATTCCAGTACGGCGAACCTCGCGTCTCATCGCCTCAGTGCAAAACATTGGCGAAACCTTCCCCTCGAAGAACAGTTCTCCCACAATCGCAGCCGAATCATCGAACGCCGGGTGTTTTCGAAGACGATTGTCAGTTATCAACTGAAAATCCCAGACATCAGCCGTTCCGTATTCTCCCGAGCGATTGACGCGCCCTGAAGTCTGAAGCAAGCTGTTGAGCGATGCGCGTTCCCGGAATCCGGTTCGGAACGAGATATCGACGCCTGCCTCGACACATGAGGTTGCGACGAGAGTCCAATCCGTGTCGCTGGGATCCGACAATCGTGATCGCACTCGCGTTAATGTTGTTTCGCGGTCAAGCGGCATCAACGACGTTGAAAGGTGTTCAACCGACGGGCGACCAAACCTCTGTTCGAATTCCCTCGCAATAAACGCCGCGGACTGAACCGTGTTAACGATCAAAAGCTGCGGGCCGTCCATGTGTGCAACCCAATCGATTAAGCTTTCCAGCGACATTGGATCTGACCGGCAACGATAACTGACACGTTGCGATTCGTATTCGTGGCTTGCTTGACTGGGCTGCAAGTCCACGACGCAGGGCAGTTGCACTGGCGATTCGGAAAACTCTGGTAGCGTCCAAAACTGAGAAAGCGAACCCGAACCGAGAACGAAATGGCAGTTCCATTCTTCCTTCAATTTCTGCAACCACTTCCACGCAACCGGCCAAAGGTGAGATGGCAATGCAGCGTGCGATTCGTCGATAAAGACAGCCGAGTTGGCCAACTGATGCAGTTTTCGCAGCGAACCCGTCCTGGCCGCGGCAAGCGTCTCAAAGAATTGGACTGCGGTAGTGACGATAATAGGAGCTTCCCAAAGATACGTCAGATGGCGTGTCTCGGGGTCAGTGAATTCAGCGCGGTGGTGATGTGCTGCCACGACTCGTTCTGCATTCTCGTGAGGCAGCACGAGACAGCTTCGATACACATCGACACTCTGCGTGATGATATTCGTGTAGGGAAGGACCACGAAAATGCGGCGCATTCCATTCTCAGCGGCTGTGCGGAGCAAGTGTGCCATCACCGCGGTGGTTTTCCCTGAACCGACGGGACTGTCACACGAGACTAACCCTCGGGGTATTAATGACTCGCGACATGATTTGTAAATCCTTGAGCGAAGTTTATTTCGCTCGTCTTCCTCACTCGCGCCCAACCCGTCAACGTAACGGTCGAGTTGTTCTAGGCGTTCGGAGGCGTTGAGTGGAATTGTTGGGGATTGTCGCGATTGACCGTAATTCGTGGACGTGTCGAAATGATCAGCGTCAACGAGGCATGAGAGCGCCATTCGACACAGGATTTGCATGCTCGTCGGTGCACTGTATTCGGTCGTTTCGGAGATGGCAGGACAAGTCACTTCGTCTTGATGAATTTGGATATATCGGTCCAGCCACTCGTCCGTACGCTGTTTTGTCGTTCCGAACTTCCCGTGCAACGCAATGTCTCGAAAGTGGTTTTGTTTCAACTCTGATGAATCCGGTAAACCTCGATGGTGTGAATAGATCAACAGTGCCGCAACAAAGGCGGGCTTCGAGGTGGTGCGCCGCAGCATTTCTGCAACGCCAGCATCGACATGATTCACTGGCAGTTTTCGACCACCTTCCTTCGTCAATACAGCTTGGTTCAATGGATCGAGTTTTCCAAGATCATGAAACTCGGCCGCTAACTGAACTGCGTTCACGAAGAGTCTGACGAAACATGTTGAGTTGGTGGCCTCACCCGCATTCCGATTCGCTCCAGAGACCACGCCATCAACGTGATCCTTGTAGGGCTGCGCCCCTATCCCTTGCGACATTTTTGGGCTATGTGCAAACTGCATATTACTTAAACGCTCACGCGACGAGGTCTTCTAGCGTTACCTTTGCTGCCAACACTTCAGGCAATTCAGTGGGTACGTCGTAGTCGCTCCATGAGGTCGACGCTGAGTCAGGCTCCGATTTCTTGGTTGGAGTCAAAGCATCAATGAGAGCGAAGTCCGAGCAAGAACCAAGCTGCGATTTATGCGTCATCACCCAGGCATGACGAATCTCAACCATCGGCCGAGCATGGGACCGCGTATGCGAGTAAGCGAGCGGAATCAGCTTCTTCATGAGTTCGATGTCGCGCTGCGTGCATCCCGACTTCGGTGCCGTCGAAGGGTTTACGAAGAATGGCATACAGTAGACGCCGTGTGGTACAAATCGATAACCCATCGGGGCCATTCCTCGATCCTTACCTTCTTGAACGCCTGACTTGTTAGTGTTCGTATGGCGACTGATTTCAATGGGAGCGACGCTGATTCCGAGTCCGATTTGGACGACGCCCGTTCGAATCGACCCAGACGATCCTTCCTCAAGAAACGTATTTCCAAATACGCGACCATCCCAATAAGCACCCGCGAAGGAACCATCTGCAATCTGCCCCTCGATCTCTTTGCGAACGCGTCCTCGAGACTCGAGCACGCCGAATTCTGCGTCATTTAGTTTCAACTCTTGCGAGAGCTCCTTCCAAACGATTCCATCTTTGTCTTCGACAAGATCGCGCAGCTTTCGTTTGAACGATACAGGCGAGATCTCGCCTCGCCAATCGGGGCGCTGACGCGGATCACTATCACGATCGGGGTCGCCATTGGGATTCGAGTTGATTACTTCGATAATCAGCAGGCCAGTAACGCGTTGAACGTCATTCTTCGTCGCGGTTGTCATCTTCATTATCTCCATCGGTTTTGTCGGTTGGTGTTTCTTTTTCAGGTCGGGAAAGATATCCAAGCAGCATCGTTGCGCGGTCGGAATCGTTTGTTTTCTTGGGGATCTCATGCTCAGCGAGCTGTGTCGAGACTTTGCTGAGCTGTGACAAGAGGTACTTTGCCAATCCGACGTTCTCACCGGTTTGAACTGTCTGTGCCCAAGCATGGTACGGTTTCATGCGCTCCGCCAAAATAGAAATCGCATGCTCAGGCGTGCTGAGCGCAGTGGACATCAGTGAATTTCCAACCAATTGCGGCGGCACGTCTTTTTTTCGCACTTGGTAGCAATATTGAAGGTGAAGCTGGTCGGCAAGGCTGAGCATGCGGCCGACCCAAAACGCTGGAGTCTTCATATAGTCTCCTTTGTGATAACCGAGTTTCCAAAGCAACAGGCCGAGGATTCGTGGATTCAGAAGCTGGTGCTTCTGTAAGTTTCTAGCAACCGCATGGACCCGTGCCTGGGTGCTGGCCTGCCCAGTTGCTAAAAGCAAGCCAGTCGAATTCTTCAGCGCGATTTCGAGAAGGTGGCCCGCAGTCTGTTTGAGACTTGAATCGCGATCAAGCAACAGCGATAACGCGTCCGCTACACGCACCGTTTTGCACGCGATTGCGTGAGTTCCTTGGCGTTGCCAGACAGTATTCAAACACGCGATGATCTCCGTAGTGAATGGCGTGATCGGATCTCGCCATTGCGGCTTGCTGCCTTTTTCTGGACCGAATTGTCGCGACTTGACCGGCGGAATGTTCAGGCAGCCCATTTCCCAATCTCGTGCCGAGGAGATGATGTGGACTTCCGTGCATCGATTGCTATACAGAACTTTGGTACGAAACCCGTCGGGTTTCGTGAGAACGAATATAAGAATATCGCTTTCCTGTGGCGCTGAGCTACGCCCAGACAATGCCGTTGCGATTGTTTGGGCACAAGCTTCAAACTGTCCTTCGACGTGCATTGCGGTTGGGTCTTCATCGCCGCTAATCAAGAACGCCAAAGCTGGCGGTTGCTCAGATAGTTTGGACGGATACGCGAACAAAACTGTTGCAGCGCCACTCACCGATGTGATATCGCACCACGTCACGCCTCGTCGTTCGTCGCGAGAGATCCATTCCAACGCATTCTTGCATTCCTGGCGGATTGACTGCGCAACTGGGAATGACTTGGATTCCGCGACGCCGTATCTGACTTGGCACAGCGATTCACGAGACATCGCGCGCAAGTTGATTTTTCCAAACCGCGACATTTTTACTTCGGGGAACCTCTCTTCGCGACCGCCATCCATTGCCGCGAACGCATCAGGTCCGCTACAGGCCTTTTCGCTGTCGACGCTTGAGTCGACTTTCTGTAGACAGGCGTTCACAAACTCATAAACTTGCTGGTGATTTACAGGATGATCGAAGGCCGATTGATCGCTTAACTCAAAAACGATTGACGACGCTTTTGGCTTTTTGCCCGACACAAAGAACAGCAGGTCAAACCATGTCACCCAGGTATCTGGTGAAGCATGGAACTGCTGAATGAGCCAATCGGAAAGCTGTTTGTGAAGTAGCTCTCCACTGAATGCCTTTGCACGCCCGAGAAGCGTCGGAAATGCTCTGCCATCGCCGTCCTCTTTCTCTGGGACGATTGCCGATAAATCATCAATCACGCTTCCCAAACATCCATTGACTTTGTCCATCGCATCACGTCCGCCCTTCTTTTTGTCTGGATCGACCCACAACGATCGAGCGGTTCTGAGCAAATCAGTGGCGGCGTTGAACAAGTCCGCAGCTGCTGGACGGTTCTTGCTGCTAAGCGACTTCCGCAGTTTGGTAGCGGCTTCGACCTGCGTTTCGTTATCGAATTGCCACAATGGCAAGATGTTCAGCGATGGGAAGGAGTAGCCTGCCGCTTTCTCGTATTTCCGAAGCTGACTGAGCCGATCTTGGTCGGTGATTTGCCGCAAGCCGACGATCTTCGGGGAGGCGTCTACGTCGACAAAGAACGTCTTGCCACCACGAGGGCATTCCTTCAAGAAGCGATGCCAGGAAATAACTTTGACATTCAATCGGGACAGGCTTCGCGACAGTTCATAAAGTTCGTTTAGCATAATGAAGCACCCCCTGTCGGATTTCGACACTCTGTCGGAAAGAGGGTGCATACACGCCATGACTTGGTTGGGAAAACACCGCATGTAACATGCTTGGCAGGCAAGCGCTGACGCTCACGCATGGCGCTGAATCTGGCCGGAGTGGACCGACATAGTTCGGAACAAATTCCTTCCACCCGAGACAAGGTGTTGAGTACCATTGACCTCTCAGCAACCTTCGCTGAAACATCTCCTGATACGCATGGGCTCCATTGATCTTGGGTCGTCGATACGCATTGCTTCGCTCTGTTTGCCCGCGATCATGGTCGACGTCGCAGACCTCGCCATAAATGCGATAACAAACATTGACCAATACGGTCGCCAACAATTGAAAGCTGTTCCCTTTCCGCACCGAATCAGATTTTCGTAGTGGGCCACCGTAGTTGGTCGTGTAGGTATGCCAGATCGGCAACTGACAAATCTCAACATGGGTCGGACGAACCTCTGTCGACTTCAGCCAACACACGGACTCGAAGATGCCTTTGGCGGCGGAGTAGGTGGGGGCGAGGTAGCTGACGGGGGCGTCGCCCGTGTCGGGGCGAGTCCACATGGCCGTCGGGCCGGAGATTTCCACGGTAACGGGATATGTACGCATACGTTTTTCCTCTTGGTTACACGCCCTACTGTTCTGTTTCTCGATCTTCGCCGAAGGAAATGTTGCCGGGATTCACGTCGGCAACGTAGATGCCGAGCCACCGGAGTTCACGCAGGATTGCTTCTACTTCGGGCCAACGCTCTTCGAATTGTTCCTCTTTTTCGCGCCGCCATTCGGCCAGAATCTCAGGCGAAAAACCCGGCGGACAGTCGAGGTACGCGCCGCCGAAATCAAGAACGAAGGCCGTGTGACGATCGTCATTTCGATCACGAAGAGAGCATCGTCGTAATCGAGCAAGGCGGGGACGTGATGCCCGCAGACCAACGACACTCCGATCTCGCGCAGCCGCAGGTACGCATCGCGTTCCCGATCATAGCTCTCTTGCCGCTCGTGTACCTTCACGGCTGTGCGCGCCGGCCGGTCTTTATGTCGACAAACGAAGACGCTACCATGGACTCCAAATCCGAGTCGCGGGGCTAGAAATAGCTCTGCGCAGCGTTGACTGGCGTATTCCATTCCGCGTTCGATCAGGTTCTCATTGGAGTCTGTCATGGTTGCCTCTACCACCTCTCACTCAGCAATCGTCCGGCTCGTGCTTCGCGTAAATGGCCAAAAGATCCCTCTCGCGCAACTCGGTGCCGACTTCGCGATTCCTGTCACGCCGGTTTCCCCACCCTCGGGTGACGCAGAGATCGTCATCTCCGTCGATGGCGAGATCACTCGACTGCCCGTTGTCGTCGAGAAGTCAGAAGCCGGACGGATTTTACTTGGACATCGCATGGTCTATTGATTTACGCACTACTCCCGGTAAGATGGCGTCACAATACTTGAGGTCGATCAGGCTGTCAAGCATCCCCACTGAGCTTCGCTCGATGGGGCGGATTGAAACATCTTGCCGGGTGTCAAACGGGATCGATTGGACATAGGGGGCTGCGCCTTCGGGAGCAGCCCCCTGCTTATACGAACACGCTCCGCTCCTTTCGCGTGCGCCAATGCAAACGCGAAACCGTTGAGTGGCGCGTCGCCAACAGTAACAAACCGAGGCGGAGAGCGGCGCAGCCTTCAAAGCCGCTACGAGGATTTCTGCGCGAAGGGCGCGGATGTGGTTGACCGAAGTAGTCCATGGAGAGTCATTCCCTCGCACGCCGCGACTGGCAACTTGGTAGCGCCAGCCCTTCTTCATGATCTTGCTCTTCCGCAACGGCCCGCCGTAGTTGGTCGAGTAAGTGTGGAACACCAGCGGCGCAAAAATCTCAACGCGAGCTGGCACAACCTCGGCCGATTTCAACCAGCACACGGACTCGAAGATGCCATTGGCGGCGGAGTAGGTTGGGGCGAGGTAGCTGACCGGGGCGTCGCCGGTGTCGGGGCGCGTCCACATTGCGGACGGACCAGAAATCTCGAGCGCGATTGGGTAGGTCTTCATGGTCGAGCTTCCTTTGCTTTTGAATTCGTTACACGCGAAGAACGAACGCCAGGTTGTGTCAATATCGCACTTGTCGAACGTAAATGCTACCAAGTGCATTCACCGATTCCTGCTCGAGACTTGTTTCCGTACAATGCGCTACCAACATGGGATTCGCCCTGAAGTCAAACAGCGGTGCCAGATCCAGACCAACGTAACCGGAATCCGATACGAAATTGCGGTTTTGAGATGTTAGTTGAATTGGTGCGCACCAAGACGTCGGACGGTTTGCGTTTGGATGGAGCGTTGGCTAGGCCTTCCGCAATGCCGGCTCATCCAGCGGCCGTTGACGCTGTGATTCTGTTGCACGGTGTCGGCGGGAGTTTCTTCGGTGGGGCAATGTTTGAGCCGCTTTCGAAACGTTTGCTCGAACTTGGTATCGCCGTGCTGCGCGTGAACACGCGGGGGTACGGATCGATCAATATGATCACCACCGATGGCGGCGCGACGCTCGGAGGCGCGGCGTTCGAGGTTGTCGATCAATGCCGCCACGACATCAACGCGTGGTGCGACTTGCTCGTTGGCCGCGGGCTGTTGCGAATCGGATTGATCGGCCACAGCCTGGGGGCCATCAAGGCGGTTTACTCGGCGGCCCATGCGCCTCATCCACATGTCGTCTCCGTGATCGCGGCTTCTCCGCCGCGCTTGTCGCACAGCGCCTTTCAGCATGGCCCGCTCAGCCGCGACTTCTTTGAATCCTTGGCGACCGCCCAGCAATTGGTGCAGGAAGGACGGCCTGAACAGCTCATCACCGCCAAGTTTCCGTTCCCGTTGTTGATCAGCGCGGCGAGTTATGTCGATAAGTACGGTGACGAGCGATATAACATCTTGAAGTTCATATCGCAGGTCGGCTGTCCGACGTTGTTCACTTATGGTTCCATCGAATTGGAGCAAGGCGGCGTTGCGTTTGCGGGACTGCCAGCAGCGATCCAGCGGGCGGTGTCTCACGCGAACGAACCCGCGCGGGACGAGGTCGACGTGCTCACGATCGCCGGCGCGGATCACTTCTACACCGGGAAGTATGCCGAACTGGCTGACGCGGTCGCTAATTGGCTGTGCTGCAAGTGATCGAAGCCAAGTTGCTTCGTCGTTAATCCTTGCGCAGTCGTTATGCTCGTCGAGTCGCGCGGTTGGTCTGTATTTTCCGTCAGATACCAATCAGCGAAAGTTTCACGGATCGAACGATTTCCCGACGATGTCGACTGTGCCTATCGGCGCGTTCGCGAGACGGCGGGCCGGCTGAAACTGACTTGTGAGCACGGAAAACGCGAAGCCACAAAGTGGGTGCCGCCGATGAGGAGGTTGTGACGCTCTAGGTGGGCGTCATGCGAGGTCGTGAGGAGGTCGAGCGGTTTGAGGTCTGAAAATGTTGGAGGTCAAACGAGTGGCACCGTAAGGAAGATGACGATGAATTGCAAAAGGATATTGCTGTCTACTTCGACCGCCGTGATTGCCCTATCAATGGCGGCACCATCGCTGGCTCAATATCAAGGCGATTCTGGTTCGCCTCAGTACGGGACCCTCTCGCCACAGCGCATCGAGCTGCCGCACTGGAATCCGGTGTTGCCTCTGATATCGCCGACGCCGCCGCCACAAACGTCGGCGGGGCAGCCGGCTCCCGCACCGTACGCGTACAGTCCTAGCGAAATGCCGAGCGTCCATCCATTCGCAAATGTCCGTAGCCGCCAACAGCCGGGACCGTCCAGTTACGCTAACACACTGCAACAACCCACGGCACCGTATCAACCGGTGGCACAAAGTTACGGCACCTACTCGGTGCCTTCCGAGGATCCGCGGCATTACGCTAGCGGTAATGCGGTACCTTACTCAGGCCCGGCGCAAGCAACTCCTCCGCCGAATTCGTACTACGATCAGCCGGAGCAGAACGATGCGTCGCAATACGGCTACGGCTTCGATCCGAAGGCGGGAGCATGCTCGACGACCCTCGGCCCGCGAATACACTCGGGCTGGTACGGCGGTGTCACGGCGTTGATCATGAATCGCGATCGGGGGAACAATCTCTGGCTAAGCTTCGATCAAACGGACATTCGGGACCGGGTTCTCAACAGCAATGACGCCGGCTTCTCTTCCGCGGGTGGTGCTGGTGCGACCATTGGCCACTATTTCAACTGCGGGAAAAACTCCGCGCAATTTGTCTACTGGGGCATTTATCCGGGTACGAGTGAGGCCAATGCGTACGGAGCCGACACGGCCCTTGGCATCGACACGATTCTCCATTTCGACGGATTGCAGTACGACGCCGGGCTGGGCGGCGGGGCTCAGGATCTCAGCGACACCTTCTTCTTTGATGCGGAACGACATCGCGTCCAACGCAATTACAACGCCTACAACATCGAATTGAATTTGCTGGGGCACAACTTTACGTCTGGGTGTGGCCCGATGCAATTGGGCTGGATGGCCGGAGTGCGGTATCTCCGCTTTGACGACAACTTCCTCTATTCGTCCGATCGGATCGATACCGCTTTTACGGGCGATCCCCGCGAGGTTCACTACGGGATCGACGTCCAAAACAACTTGATCGGCTTTCAGATTGGCGGCCGATCCAGCTATTGCTTCCGTCCTCGTTTAAGCCTGTTTGCGAACACGCAGGTTGGTATCTACGGGAACCACATGAGCCATCGGTCGCGGATCTACGGCGCGAACGGGCAGGCGTTCGTTGGCGACCCGGTCAGTCCCTATTTAGGGCAGGACGTGGACTTTACGACTAGCAAGGATGATTTCGCCATGATCGGCGATCTGTCGGTCGGTGCAAACTGGTGCATCAGCCCTTGCTGGACCCTCAACGCCGGCTATCGGGTGGTTGGCGTCAGCGGTGTTGCGTTGAGCACCGCTCAGGTTCCCGTCGACTTCATCGGCGCGCTGGACAGCCTCCGTACGGTCAACTCCAACGGCAGTCTGATTCTGCACGGGGCCTTTGCGGGGATCACGTACTGCTACTAGAACACGGAAGGTTCTTGACTGTGCTTCTTTCCCTTCGCAGCAATTGTTACGATCTTGACTTGTCTGAGGCTCTTGCCCGTCGGGTGGTGACCGGTCAGACTCTGTGGATCCCGTAGATTGGAAATAGGTGCTCTATGCTTCTGAAGAGAATGGCGTTTCTGAAGAGAATGGCTGGCTTGGCGTTGGTCGGATTAATGTTCGGTGTAGCAGGGTTTTCGCTGGCAGACGAAGCGAAAGAAGTGGCATTTCCCCGACTCCCCAAGGGAGCCGGAAAGGTTGATGAGAAGGCCGCGAAGACCTTCACCACAACCGAGTCGGGTCTGAAGTACCGCATCCTGCGTGAAGGAGCCGGTGCCAAGCCGACGGCGCGACAAACCGTGGAAGTCAACTATCATGGCTGGCTCGACAACGAGAAGGTCTTCGACAGTTCCTATAAGCGGGGTGAGTCGATCTCGTTTCCGCTCAATCGCGTCATTGCGGGTTGGACCGAGGGCATGCAACTCGTCGGCAAGGGTGGGATGATTGAACTCGAAATCCCAGCCAAGCTGGGCTATGGGGCACAGGGTGCCGGTGATTCAGTTCCGCCCAATGCCACACTGCACTTCTTGGTTGAGTTGAACAACGTCAAGTAGTGCATGCCGAGTGAGTTCTGTCACACGAAAAGTTCCCGACAGGCTTTGTAGCGCGGGTCAAGGCGTTGCGTGCCCTGTTGATTTTATCCTTCGCGACCGGCGGACTCCATTCGGCAGGATCCGGAGGGGAGACTTTCAACGTAACAGTTTAGTCCATTTGCCATCGGCGAGGATGTCGCGTGTGGCTTCGTGAAGTCGCGTTGGAAGTAGGCGATAGACCGGCATTGAGCCTTATTTTCCGCAGGTCACGATCGAGATGTGAGGCGAATTGTTTGGCGTGATTTTCAATCGCGGTGACGCGGTTTAAGTTGTCTCCCTTCTTGGCGTTCTGGACTCTTCTGATCCAGGTCGATCCGTCCGGGAAGTAGCAGCAGCGCGTGGGTGCGATTGGGCGGCCAAGCTACGTTCGCAGTTCATGGTCAGACCTGCGCTTGGTTGCAAGGATTGTTCCTCCGTAGCGCGACGGATCAAGTGTGTCTCGCGATTCCGCCGCCATCTGGAAAATAGTTGCGATTTCGGCCATCGACGTAAGTCGAGTTTTTCTCAACTTACGTCAAGGCCGATCGTCGCAAGTCCGAGGACGACTTTTTTGGCTCCTGTTCTGGACACTCCCCTGCGCCTATCTATTCCTGCGAGCACCGTCGGCGTGCAGCAACATTCATGTCTCGCAGGAAAGGAACTTCCGATGGCCAAGAACAAAAGACAACAGGCAACGAAACGCGCGGTGGAACCCGGGCATCTGGCGAGTTCCGGCGGCAAGACTCTACGCACCTAGAATGTAGGGGCCTTGCCGATCATCAACCGCATCCTCGAACGCCTGCGGCTGGTGGACGTCGTGGAGCAAGAGAAGCCCACCTATCGACAGGCCAGCAAAGGCCGTCCGGGAAAAGACACCAAGTACATCAAGAGCGTGACGACCTCGTTCGACATCTCCTGGAGCGTCGATCCGATTCGCCTGGTCGAAGCGGAATCGCTGGATGGCATCTTTCCCTTGATCACCAACGCGAAGGGCTTGACGGCCGAGGAAGTGCTGCGCGCCTACAAACGCCAGCCGATCATCGAGAAGCGTTTTTCGCAACTGAAAACGGACTTTGCGGTATTTGAAATCGGTCACACGAATTCAAGCCCTGCAGGCCGTGTACTTCTTCGTGTTTGTCGTGCAGACGCTGCTGGAACGTGAGCTACGGCAAGCGATGGAGCGATCCCAGATCGAAACGCTGCCGCTCTACGCCCGAGGGTCGCCAATGCCGTCGTCCGACGACGCGAAAGATTCTGGATCTATTTGATGGAGTGCAGCGTCACGAACTCACGCTGCCAGGCCGCCAAGGGGAAGTGCTGCTGACCGAACTATCGCCGTTACAAAAGCACATCTTAAAGCTCGTAGGAATCCCGGCCAAGAGCTACGGTTTGTAAGTTCGACGCGTCACCGCCGCCAGTCGGTACGAAGTTGCGTCGCACGCCATTCGCTGCT
>JAQBZB010000220.1 GCA_027622275.1 Planctomycetota bacterium
CCTCTACTTACTGGTAAAACGTGCCAGAACCAAGCAAACATAAGCGGGACAATCTCGCTAGCCTGCGGTTCTCGCGAACTTCGAGAGAACCGCTGATGAATAATCCGCGCCAATTCTCTTGACTTTCCTCCAAAAACGCCTTGCCAATCGCAAATCGCAAGGTGTCCGCTATTTGTCACACATCTAGTTGTCAATATTGTGTTAAAGAGATATAGTTGCTGTGAAGACGTTCACTTGTAATAGGTGAGAGCCATGACAGACGACATCATCCCCTCCGACATCGCCATTCTCGACCTGCTTCGCAAATCCGATTCGCTGAGTATCGCGGACTTTGCCTCTTTGATGGAGGTGACCGCCACAGCAGTGCGTCAACGCCTTACTCGTTTGATGGCACAAGGTTACATCGATCGAGAGACGGCTCGAGCCGGGCGCGGGCGGCCCAGCCATCAATATTGCTTGACCGCCAAGGGCAGGCGCAAGACGGGCTCGAACTTCGCGGATTTGGCGATTGCGCTCTGGCAGGAGATTCGTGGAATCCAAGATGTCGAAGTACGGCGCGGTTTGCTCCAGCGTCTGGCGAAACGTTTGGCCGACGTCTACGCGGATCAGATTGCGGGAGAGACCATCGAGGAAAAGATGGAATCGCTAGCCGGCCTCTTTGGCGAACGAAAGATTCCATTTACGGTGACTCGCGAGCCCGACAAGCTGCCGATCCTCACCGCCTTGGCGTGTCCTTATCCCGATCTGGCCGAGCAAGATCGTACGATCTGTTCGATGGAGAAGATACTTTTTTCGCAGTTGCTTGGTAAGCAAGTTAGCTTGACTCAGTGTCGGCTCGATGGCGAGTCGTGTTGTACGTTTGTAGTTCGGTCCGAGGGTACTAGCTGATCAGTCGTAAGGCAGTTACGGTGTGTGGATTACGGACATTCGACTTGTGTAAATCTGCTATTTCAGGAAACGAATTATGACACAACCTTGGATCGAAGGACGGTTTGAGGAAAACATGATTACGACGACGGTCGAGCAAGCCATTAACTGGGCTCGCCAGTCGAGCGTGTGGCCGATGACCTTCGGTCTGGCCTGCTGTGCGATCGAGATGATGGCGACCGGTGCTAGCCGCTTTGACCTGGATCGGTTCGGAGCGGGTGCGTTTCGCGCGACGCCTCGGCAAGCGGACTTGATGATCGTCGCCGGCACCGTCACGTACAAAATGGCCAGCCGCGTTCGTCGTCTTTACAACATGATGCCTGAACCGAAGTTCGTGATCGCGATGGGTGCCTGCACCGTCGGCGGCGGTCCCTACTTCAAGTGGGGGTATCACGTCGTCAAAGGTGTCGACTTGGTTGTGCCGGTCGATGTCTACGTGCCCGGTTGTCCGCCGCGCCCCGAAGCCTTGCTCGAAGGCTTGATGCGAATTCAAGACAAGATCAAAGGTCATCGAATTGCTAAGCGAAAGTCCGACAACGGCAAGGCGTTCCACCAGGGAATCAAGGTTGACGATGAACTGCCAGTGCCGCATCACTCGGGTTATGTGAATGCTCCGGCCGATGGCGATCCGTTGTTCGACCACCAAAAGATTACCGGCTGATCGTAGGGTGGGCTGTGCCCACCAAGACAAATCGGTGGGCACAGCCCACCCCTACTTAAGAAGCGACAAGCGACATGATTGACACGTTAACAATCCGCGAGCTGCATGTATCGGTCGAAGACAAGCCGATTCTGCGCGGAGTGAACCTCGACATGAAGCGCGGCGAGACGCATGCCTTGATGGGACCGAACGGGTCGGGCAAGAGCACGCTCGGACTCGCGATCATGGGTCATCCGAATTACGAGGTGACCAGCGGCACGATCGAATTGAACGGCGAAGATCTCGTCGAGATGTCGCCGGACGAACGGGCTCGAGCCGGCGTCTTTCTCGCGTTCCAGCGCCCCATCGCGATCCCCGGCGTCAAGCTGGCGGACTTCCTGCGTCATGCCACGACCAACGTTCGCCGCCCCGACCGCAAGGAAGGCGAGGAGCTGATTCCGATGCGTGAGTTTCGCAAGGAACTGAAAGGGAAGATGCAGCAGTTACAGATGGATGTCGAGTTCGCTCGGCGCTATGTCAACGACGGCTTCTCCGGCGGCGAGATGAAGCGCGCGGAAATCTTGCAGCTGGCGATGCTGCAACCCAAGTTCGCGATCCTTGACGAAACCGACAGCGGGTTGGACGCGGATGCGGTTCGATTGGCAAGCGAGAGTATCGCCGAGATAGGACGCGAGAAGATGGGTCTGTTGATCATCACGCATCACGACAAGCTGCTCGTCCACAATCCGCCCGAATTTACGCACGTCATGCTCGGCGGACGACTTGTCGAAACAGGCGGCATAGAATTAGCAAACGAGTTACACAGTGAAGGGTACGAGCGAATCCGGAAGGCTTATCCGGACGCCGATGCCGAGAACCAAGCAATGCTAGGAAAGATCGAAGCTCAACCAGTTGGATAATGCATCGGCAATCACGTCGATGCTCGAAATAACAAGGTGATTAAAATGGCAACGGACATCACACAAGCGGCTCCCAGCCACATTGGCGAAATCAACAAGTACGATTTTCGTACCGTGACGGAAGGCGTCTTCAAAGCGGAAAAGGGAATCTCGGCGAAGATCGTGGCTCAAATCTCGGAGATGAAGGGCGAGCCCGGTTGGATGCGCGACTTCCGGCTGAAGAGCTTCGAGATCTTCGAGTCGAAGCCGATGCCGAAATGGGGCGGCGCTCTCGACTTGAATTTCCAAGACATCTACTACTATCTCAAGCCGGCCGATCATCAGGGCAAGACTTGGGACGATGTGCCCGCGGAAATCAAAGAGACCTTCGAAAAGCTTGGCATTCCCGAAGCGGAGCGAAAGTTTCTAGCCGGCGTCAAGGCGCAGTTCGAGAGTGAAGTCGTCTACGGTTCGCTGCAAGAAGATCTCGGTAAGCAAGGCGTCCTCTTCACGGACACAGACACGGCGGTCAAGGAACATCCTGACCTACTGCGAGAGTACTTCGGCAAGATCATCCCGCCGCACGACAACAAATTCGCCGCGTTAAACTCCGCGGTTTGGTCAGGCGGTTCGTTCATCTACGTGCCGAAGGGCGTCAAGATCGAATTCCCGCTGCAGGCTTACTTCCGCATCAACGCGGAAAACATGGGCCAATTCGAGCGGACCTTGATCATCGTCGACGAAGGTGCCTCGGTGCATTACGTCGAAGGCTGCACCGCGCCGATGTACACCACGGAGAGTTTGCATTCGGCGGTCGTCGAAGTGGTCTGTAAAAAGGGCTCGCGCTGCCGCTACACGACGATTCAAAACTGGGCGAACAACATTTACAACCTCGTTACTAAGCGTGCAATGGCGTACCAAGATGCGACGATGGAGTGGGTCGACGGCAACCTCGGCAGCCGGCTGACGATGAAATATCCGTCCGTCTATATGATGGAGCCGGGCGCTCGCGGCGAGATCCTGTCGATCGCTTTCTCCGGTGCTGGTCAACACCAAGACGCCGGGGCCAAGCTCGTGCATTGTGCTCCGAACACGACGGGCCAGATTATCTCGAAGTCGATCTCGAAGAACGGCGGACGAAGCAGCTATCGCGGTTTGGTGCGCGTCGAGAAAGGCGCGACGAATACCAAGTGCAACGTCGTCTGTGATGCTTTGATCCTCGATCCACAGAGCCGCAGCGATACTTACCCATACATCGAGGTCGCGGAACAAGATGTTTCGATCGGCCACGAGGCGAGCGTCTCCCGCATCGGCGAAGAGCAGATGTTCTACTTGACCAGTCGCGGCCTGACGGAAGCCGAAGCCAGCACAATGATCGTCAACGGCTTCATCGAGCCGCTCGTGAAAGAACTGCCGATGGAATACGCCGTCGAAATGAATCGCCTGATTCAACTCCAGATGGAAGGCTCCGTCGGCTAAGCATTCGAACGCGTCACGGGGCGAGACTGACGATTCGGAAACGCGTCTCGCCTGGAAACGGCTGATCCCGAGTCCCGCCCGAGACCACACCTACTACTTTTGCTCCCGCGGTTAATTGCCCGATGATGGAAACGACGACTTCACTCAGCTTTACCGAAGACGGCTTCGACGCCTTGGCGTCCACTCGCGATGAACCTCAATGGCTCACCGATTTGCGCAATGCAGCTTGGAAGAAGTACACCGAGCTTCCGTGGCCGGCGCGAAACGACGAAGAGTGGATTCGCACGGACATCCGCCAGTTCAAGCTGGACCGATATTCGCTGTCGCCCGAACCGCCGAAATCCGAGACGAACGCGGCGGCGTTGTTGCGCGAAGGCGTTGACTTGGGAGGCGGCTGCACTTCGCTCGACAGCCAAAAGATTCACTCGTTTGTCTCCGACCGATGGGCGGAGAAGGGCGTTGTTTTTGGTAGCTTTGACGATGTCGTGCGATCCCATGGCGATCTGGTCCGGCCGCATCTGCTGCGACGGGCCGTGAATCCGAATTATGACAAGTTCGCCGCTCTGCATGCCGCGTTCATGACCGGCGGTGCCATTTTGTACGTGCCGCGGGGCGTTGTTGTCGACGAGCCGTTTCACGCTCTCTCGGCCCTCACCGACGGCGGTGCCGACTTCGGGCATACGTTGGTCATTCTCGAGGACGGCGCGGAAGTGACGATGTTGTCCGAGACCGCCAGCGAAGATGAGGCCGGCGGCGGACTACATTGCGGAGCAATCGAGTTAATTGTGAATCCGAGAGCCCACTTGCGCTACGTCAATTTGCAGAACTGGGGCAACCATGTGTGGCACTTCGCTCACCAGAAAGCGGTTGTCGATCGAGACGCCTCTCTGCAATGGACGATTGCCGCGATGGGTGCCAAGCTGGCCAAGGTGAATCAGCATGTCGGCTTGATCGGCGAAGGGGCGAACTGCCAAGTCAACGGTGTCATGTTCACGGAAGACAAGCAACACTTGTCCTATCACACGCTCCAGCATCATGAAGCGCCGGGTTGCCGTAGTGACTTTCTGTACAAGGCTGGCCTGCAAGACAAATCACGAACCGTCTGGCGCGGGATGATCAAAGTCGACAAGATTGCTCAACGCACGGACGGCTACCAGCGAAACGATAATCTGCTGCTCTCGACCAACGCCCGCGCCGATTCGATCCCAGGATTGGAGATCGAGGCGGACGACGTGCGTTGTACGCACGGCTCGACATCCGGACGGGTCGACGACGAGTTGATCTTCTACGCTCGCTGCCGCGGTTACACTCGGAAGGAAGCGATTCAGATGATCGTCACCGGCTTCTTTCAAAAGGTCTTCGACCGCATCACGATCGACAGTGTCCGCGAAGCGCTCGGCCATGCCATTGCCCGCCGCGTGCGCGAGTACGAATAAACCATGTCAGAGTTCGTTCAAGTTGCGAAGGTTTCGGACGTTACCAACTCCGGCAAGGTAATTGTCGAGGTGGAGGACCGCATGGTGGTGCTCTTGCACATCAACGATCAGTTCTTCTGCATCGATGATGTTTGCACGCACGACGGCGGCCCGCTCGGCGAAGGCGAACTGTGCGGCTATGAACTCGCGTGCCCGCGTCATGGGGCGAAGTTTGACGTCCGCAACGGAGCCGCGCTGACGATGCCGGCCACCGAAGCGACCGTCGTTCACGAAGTTAAAATCGAAGGAGACAATGTCTTCGTCCGCATCAACGAAGACTGAGTCGGGAGAACCGTCATGGCTGTTAGCGAAGATCTGATCCGCGAAGAATTGAAGAAGGTGATCGATCCCGAGTTGTTCGTCAACATTGTCGATTTGGGCCTCGTCTACGAAGTGACGATTCAGGATGCCGAGGCAGAGAAGAAGAACATCAAGATCGACATGACGCTGACAAGCCCCATGTGTCCGGCGGGGCCACAATTGATCGCCCAGAGCAAGCAAGTTGTGGCAGCGATCGAGGACGTCGGCGAAGTCGAAGTCAAGATCGTCCTCGACCCGCCCTGGTCGCCCGACCGCATGACCGACGAGGCCCGCGATCAATTGGGCATCTTTTAGGAACACGTCTCGAAGCCCGATTCTCAGCCAGGGCGATAAGCCCTAAACGGACTGAGGACGTCGTCACGGTTCAGCCATCTTTGTCCTTGCGCCATCTCAATAGAGAAATGGCTTGACCGCAAAGTGATTAAACTCCAAAGCCCACGGTCGCGGCACCGCCGCGCACCCTGGGAACATAAGATGTGATCATCTTTACGCCCGAGGCGTTACACACCAGCCGATGTTGGTGTGTTGTCGAACACTTTTGGCGTAGCGGTGGGAGCGGTTCACCAGCCCAGGGTGCGCGGCCCGACCCGGGGCCGTAGTCGACATTCAACATGACAGATGAACTCCCCAAGAGATCGAAACGATTCGGCGTCGGTAAAGAAATCGGCGGTGCCGTTTACGTTCATCGAGATTACGAAGACAGACTCGGCGATGCGGTGAAGGAAGCTAAGAAGCATCTGCCTGAGAACGTGAACTATCACGTGGTTAAACTGAACCAGCGGACTGGAGCCGTCTCGTTCGTTCAATGCGTCGACTTCGACACGGCACCGGAGCCGACTGTTGGCGACATCGTGACGATCGATGCCGAAGGCAATTCGCGGCATCGTTCACAGCCGCGCGATCCGGAAATCTATCACCACAAGTGGCTCTTCGTTGCCGATGACTATGCGGGATTCGACGTCGGGCAGAGCAAGCAACGATCGCTCGCTTGGTCGGCACTTGAGGGAGTTGATCGAAAGAGGATCGGGCGAAAGAGCTACTGGGACGAGACCGTTCTCCCGCGACTTGGAGGTTAATGCGTGAGAACGCTATGGAGCAGCTAGATCCGATAACGAGATGACAATCTTTTTGCCCAACGCCTCGGCATATCGCGTCAGCGTGGCAACGGTGGGATTGACCTCCGCATCGCTTTCCAACCGCGAGAGGTTGGGCCGCTCAATGCCGGTCCGCTCCTGCATGTCCGCCAAGCTCAAATCCTGACGCATTCGTTCTGCCTTCAGTAGCTCCAAGGCGTCCCGCAAGGCAACCTGGGCGGCATCGTATTCCTGCTTGTACTTCTTTGCTTTGCTGCGAATTTCGGCTTCTTCCTCTTGCACCAAGCGACGCGCCTCAGACACGCGAGCCCGCTCGGCATCGGTCAGGTCACGTCGTACATGTTTGGCTTGGCGTCGCACCATGCTCTAATCCTCTGCATCGTAGGCCGTGATAGCGTATACCGTGTCCTCGTCCAACAGCTCGTAAACACATGCCAAGTACTTTCCGGCCGAGGTGTAGCCAAAAGCGATGGGCCGCCCCGAAGACCGGCTGCGATCAACCCGATCCGGATCACAAACCACTTCGGCGAATTCCTCGATCGACACGCCATGCTCTTCCAGGTGAGCTTCGTTTTCGTCATCCCAGAGAAAGAAGTAATATGGCATGACTCCTCTTGTTATCACAAATCATAGTACCCGTGAGGACGTCTAACAAGGTTAAACGATCTCTAGGCAAGTTCGCGTGTGTGGCGGCGCATTCTTCTAAGAATGAGATCGTGTTTTGCCATGTGAGCCGACGGTGCGAGCCGCGGGCCAAAGTGTAGGCGCGGGGCTGAAGTAGAACTCTGACAGTCGTTGCGTTCTTGATGGAAGAACATGCCTGCATCGGGTATCATTCACCCCAGCGGCAAGAAGCTTGCTGCCGCGCCAGCTTGCATTTGGGAACAGCAGAATAAGTCATGACGACGAACACGAAGAAGATCGCGAGACACAAGACAGCGATTCGGAGGCCCAGCTTTTCGCGGCCGATCGCATGCCTCCTGCGCGACGGCTTGGTCGATTCGTCCAAGACGCTCTTCGATTACGGCTGTGGACATGGGCAGGATCTGGAGTTGCTTAGCGATATGGATATCCGATGTGACGGCTGGGACCCAATGTTCCGGTCGGACGCTAAGAAGCGACGTGCCGATGTCGTCAACATTGGCTATGTCATCAACGTCATCGAGCACGTAAACGAACGGACCGCCGCCTTACGCGCTGCCTGGGATCTGTGCGAGAACTTGTTAGTCGTGGCGGCGCAAGTTGAATTTGCCGCGCCGGATAAAGAACAGGCCGAGTTCGCGGACGGGGTACTTACATCGCGCGGCACGTTCCAGAAGTACTACAACCAGCACGAGCTGCGGGCGTATTTGGAATCCGAACTTGGCGGCGATGCGATTCCCGCTGCGCCTGGCGTCTTCTATGTTTTTAAGGACGAATCCGCAAAGCAGCAGTTCATCTCGACTCGTTATCACCGCCGTATTTCTGTTCCTCGGCGGCGAATCTCGGAAGTGCTGTTCGAGCAAAATCAGGACGTGCTGCAACCGATGATGGAGGCCCTCACTCGGCTCGGACGTCTGCCGGGGCCTGGGGAATTCGCCTCGGCAGCTGAGGTCATCGAGCGACTTGGCTCGTTAAAGCGAGCGTTTGCACTAATCCGCCGTGTCACTGACGAGGAGCCGTGGGAAGAGATTGCCCAACGGCGCGAAGAGGACCTGCTCATCTATCTTGCGCTGTCGCGTTTTCAACACCGACCGAAACTATCGCAACTACCACTTTCAATCCAGCGTGACATCAAGTCGTTTTTGGGCAGCTATCAGACGGCGTGCGCGCGAGCCGACGTCCTGTTGTTTCGTGCTGGTGATCCCGACGCGATCGACGCGGCTTGCCAGCAAGCGGATGCCGGGCAACTGGTTGACAACGCCCAAGAAGCGGATAGTGTCGGCCTTCACGGCGTCGCACGCCGTGTTGACTGGTTAAGCATCGCTGCATGAGATGGTCATTCAATGGTGACACGACAACTCTCGCGTGTAAGCAACAATTGCGTCGTCGTGGCACTAAGTAAAATCAGCGGACGGCACAATTCTGAAATAACTCAAATGCTCGACGATCTCGGTTGCAGTCGACTCGGGGCATCACCGGTTCAGATAACATTCGCTCTCGACCGACTAGGCTACAATTGGTCAGTGCGCGGGACGCGAGACGCTCGTGAGAAAACTCCGCGCGAACTTTCGAATGAAATGTGGAGTGGCATCTGGCTGGTTTTTACGAGGGGACATGTAATGCCGTTGTTAAACGGTCGCGTGACGAATTTCAATGGTTGTGGCAACGAACTTATCACGTTTTTGATGGAGTTGTCTCGGGCGAATTGCGAATAACGCAATGAATCTCAATGAGCTCCAAAAGTTGGATGAACTGCTAGAGCAATTTCGCTCCATGAAGCTGCATGGATCGGGCCGATTGGGGGCGGCGCTCAAGAAACCACTACTCGTGCTTCTCTTGGTGTCGAGGATCGAAAACAATCGTGTCGAGGAAAACCGATTTCATTTTGACGAAATCGAAAAGCAACTTGAACGACTGATCCGCGAGCATGGCGGTCGGCCGACGAAAAGTGGCCCGAGGCCGGAGCAGCCCTTTAGCCATTTGCGGTCGTCTCCGTTTTGGATTCTGAATTCTCAGCGAGAATATGAATCGGGAACGACTGCGCTGGTTTCTGATCTGCGCGATCCGAATTCGTACGGCGCGTTTCAACCGAAGGTCTATCAATTGCTGCGTAGCTCCAGTGACGCGAGGGCGCGGGTTGTGGATTCCATCCTTCAGGAATGGTGGCCCGAAACTTTACACGGTGATATTCGTGAAGACTTAGGACTAGATCGGCTGGACAGCCAGCGGCGGAGGCAGCGTGATCGACAGTTTACCATCGACGTGTTGGAGAACTTCCGATACAGCTGCGCGTTTTGTGGATTCCACGCCGTGCTCAACGGACAGGCGACTGGCATCGACGCCGCACACGTCCAGTGGCATGCCTACCGCGGCCCTGATGACGTCGCGAATGGAATATCGCTGTGCAAGCTGCATCACTGGGCCTTCGACAAGGGAATCCTTGGCGTCATGGATGGCAAGCGGATCTGCATCGCCGACGTGTTTGTGGCACAAAGCGACGGTGGTTTGCCACTGGAATCGTTGAAAGACCACACCTTCGCCGTCGAGCCTCGGAACAATGCGATCGCCGAGCAGTTTCTCGATTGGCATCGGAACAATGTTTATTTAGGCGCAGCTTGATTCGGCGCGTATAAATCCGCGGAGGAAGTGGGCGGCACGGACTAACCATCTCCGCTAATGACGCAAACAAACTCTCCGATGACTCGAACGGCTTCAGCATCGTCGGCTGAAATTGGAATCGGTTGATAGCTGGGATTCAACGGCTGAAGTTCAATCACCTTATGCTCCCAGCCGTCTTCGGATGTTTGTTTGATGGAATGGTATCGTTTGACGGTGTATCGACCGCCGTCTTCAGGAGCGTCGTGAGTGTTGACTTGAACAAGGATGAGACGACCTTCGCGTGATCCCAATGGACAGGTTCGGAACAGGCACCATGATCCTGATGGAATTCGTGGCTCCATTGATTGTCCAATTACCTGTGCGGCAAACATACCTTTCTTTAGGTGCTGGCCCGGAACGCGAATCCAGCCAATCTGAGTTGGGCTGCCTTCCGGCCCCCACTCACCTGCCGCTGCCGACAGATCGAATACGGGGACATGAGTCGAGTATTCAGCAGCCCTCTGTACTTCGGGTTGGATATCGATGGTCGTTTCCGTCGACGGTTTCGTCAAATCGGGTGTCGCAGGGGTGCTGACCTCGACTGGAGCGGCGTGCCATATTCCGTTTCTAGTATCGAAAGAAACGGCGAAGTTTGTACCGGGGAGGCCGGCATTTGCACCAAACCACTGTCGAAGCAATTCGCCGAGTTGATTTGTTTTTTCACCTGCCGGCATCGCTACATTGCACGCAACTTTAACGAACTTGAATTCCCACTCATTCCCATCGGGGAGTTGGACCGAAACGATACCCACCGGTCGGTCCGGCAACTCGCTCTTTGCGGGAAGAAAGAGTATGGGACGTCCGTTAGCGTGAGAGACCTTGGCATCGAAGCTCAATTCGCCAGCCTCCCGTTCGACTAGGCGGCGACTTTTCGCATAAGCCGCCAACCGCCAGTCGACGATCTCTTCAGTAAGCGATTCCAGAACGCGCTTCAACCGCCCTGGACACTCGACGTTCAGACGGAACGTGTCACCATTTCGGGTAAACCAAGTCTTGCCATTCTGAACATCAAGCCATCGATCGATTGGCCATTTGATCCACCACTTCGCCCATTCGCGGTCCTCGGCGGTGGCGTGATCCACTGCGTGACGTTCGCCATCCAGATCTCGGCGCAGTACCTCGTGGTTCTGCATGAAGCGACGACAAGCCGCGGAGAACGTGAACAAGTCGATGCCCTCAAAGAAGACCTCTTCATCCAACAAGACTCGAAGTACGACCATTTTGTAAGACTTGGTCAAACTAGTGGCTTCCAGAGTCTTGCACCAGTCGTTGAAGGCGGCGACCGCTTCACGCTCCTCTTCGGAAAGATCTCCCTCCGTCTCCACAAACGCAAACCAACTGCCCTGTTCGGCACCGATGGTTCGAGGCAAAAAGCCGCGACTGAATACTTCCAACATGGTCGGCCTTCGTCCAAGCTCATCGCGAAGAGCCCGGTATCCTTCGATGCCCGCGTTTCTACCTTTCGGAAGAAACTCGCGTAACATGTCTTTCGCATCGAGCTCAACATCAAGCAGGCACCCGGCGGGCAGCTCCGGCGGCGCGCCGTCAAGCCACTCTTTCAATGTGCGCCACTGATCGGCAGCTTTGTGGAGCGAGAGCAAATGGACGATCCGTTGAGCAAACATTCGGTGATTGCCAACGAAGTCGATGACCAGCAGACGGGTCTTTCCTTCGCTGGCGCGCAGACCGCGGCCAAGTTGCTGGATGAAAATGACTTTCGACTCAGTCGGTCGAAGCATCACCACGCGATCGACGGCCGGGATATCGAGTCCTTCGTTGAACATGTCCACGACGCATAGCGTCTGTAGGTCGCCCGATCGCAGGCGCTCCAGCGATTCGCTATAGCTGTCGCAGCCGCCACCGGAAAACACGGCGGCTGACGAGATGCCTTTTCCTTGCAGCCAGTCTCTCACAAACAAAGCATGACGTCGTGAGCAGCAAAAGATCAGAGTCCGGGCGGCGGGATGGCTCTCGAGTGCCGACCAGAACCGGTCCATACGCTCGCTGCGAATGACTCGCTGTTCGAGTTCCTCCGGGTCGAATCGCCCGTTTCTCCACGGAACTTGCCGGAAGTCCACAGTGTCTTTGATGCCAATGTAGTGGAAAGGAACGAGTGACTCTTCGGCGATGCCGTCACCTATCGTCGCATGATAGGCAAGGTTGTCGTCAAAGATCGCCGCGACGTCAAAACCATCGGTTCGTTCAGGGGTTGCAGTGAGTCCGAGGACAAAGTCACCGCGAATTTTGGCGAGCACTCGGCGATAACTCGGAGCATGAGCGTGGTGAACCTCATCCACGATCACATAATCGAAATGCTCTTCCGCGATGCGTTGAAGCCCGTCAGGTCTCGACAGCTTCTGTATCGAGGCGACCACCAAATCCCCACCCAACGCGCTACGATCTCCTAGATACCAAGCGGTCGTCCCCGCAGAAAACGCTACATCAAGGACTTGCGAAAGAGCAGCTTCGGCTTGCGCGAGAATATGGGCTCGGTGGGCAATGATAAGAATTCTCGGACGCCGTCCCAGGCTGATTCCCACTTGCCGCACATCAAACGCTGCAAGCCAAGTCTTACCCATCCCCGTGGCGACCGCGACAAGAGCGCGTGTGTAGCCGGCGGCTCGAATTCTCTCTAAAGCTTCCATCGCTTCGATTTGCCACGGTCGAGGGGTCAATGAGAATTCTCGATTCTCTTTCGCCTCGGGTTCAAAGTGCGTCGCTCGGTAATCGTGGGCGTAAAGCGTATATCGCTCGACCAGGTCCGGGGTCAACGGCGATGCGATCTCCCACAGCATTTCGAACTCGGCGGCAACCTGCGCATGCGCTGTTGGATGCATGTTCTTCGTGGACAGCAGATTCCATTCAATGCCGTTCTTGAGAGCGGGCTTGGAGAGGTTGCTGCTGCCAACCGCGATGAACCCATTATGGTCGTCCGCAATTCGCCACGCCTTCGGATGAAATGACGCTGGGGCTGACGGGATCTTCGCGACTTCCATCAGCTTGACGAACAAACGCTGCGGCTGAAATTCCTCCAGGACAAGGTCGCACCAGCCCAGCAATCTTTGCAATGCATGAGCGTCTGAAATGTAAAGGTAGTCGCTGACGAGAATGCGTATTCGTGCTTCGTTGCGAATCGCTTCGAACAGGCGCTCCTCAATCACGTCGAGCCCGGAGAGCTGCACGAAGGATGCCAACAGATCAACAACACGGGCACCCGCAATTCGCCATGACAGATGCTCCCACAACGGCGAATCGGGATGTCCGGTACTTAAACGCAAGGCGGAAGACTCGTGCTCTGTGTTGGTTTGCCCTTGAGACTCCGCCAGATAGTTTCCCTTCCCTGCGATCACGTGACGAATGCCGCCCCGCGGATCTTCGACGTTGCCGACGTAACGAGGTATCACGTGAATGTGGACGTGCGGAACTGTCTGGCCCGCTGCATCCCCCGAGTTAAATCCGACGTTGTAGCCGTCGGGCCTGGGATCAAGCAAGTCGTCGAGTTTCGCTTTGACCATGTTGACCAGCGACATCAATGCCGTCTGTTCTTCGGCTGTCGCCTCAAACCACGTAGCGACGACACGCTTCGTGAGGACGAGCGCATGTCCAGCGCTCACGGGAAAGCGATCGAAGATAGCGAATGCCTCCGAGTTTGACGCAATCCACTCTGCCTCAGAAATGTGCGAGAAGGGCGACGTCATTAAGCGAGGCTCAGCTTGTCATGCTTTTTCTAAAGGCGGATCACGTTCTCGATGGTGCAAGAGGGTTGGTCAGCTAATGTGCCGCACCTCGAATTCCGAACGCCGTCCAGATCACCAGAGTTACAAGGACGCCGAAGTTACGACCAAGTCCAGGAATAGGCACGCTTCCCACGATACACGACGCTAGGCAGACGACGATTCATTCTGTGGGCAAACTTTTTGCAAACTCGCCGTAACCCAACGTCGTCCAGAATCCCACCCTCGTCCGTCAGCATTTCGGCAGGAATGCGGATGCGGTAGTCTTGTGAAGCACCGCCGCAAAGATAGCCGCCCGCTGCCTCTTCCCAGGTTAGCGTTACAGTAACGACGACCGTCCGCTCCGAACGTGATCTTCGGAAGTCCGTTTCGACCCAGTCATCGAAACCGATCGGATGAATTATTGAGGATGGTCTTGAGTCCTCGATGCAATTTGCGACGTACTGCTGAAACAAGAGGAGTAACTCTTCTTCGTCAACGATGTCAATAATCTCGTGCTCTATGCTTGTCTTCACATTCTGTCTCCCACGCTGTGGTTTCGGAACCGTCAGGCAACGAGTTGCGATAATCGAACAGCTCCAGACGCTTTGCTGTTTTCAATCAGATGTAAACCATACGCTGCCGTTAGCGACTTTCCCGATCCGTAAGGCGCAACGAGAAAAAAGGCTCGCTCGTCCTCAAGCCCCATGAGCGCGCGGATGAGCGACACGCACTTCGTCGTGGGACGGAAGTGGCCAATCCGTTCGGGATAACCCGCATCGAACTCGATATTGATCGACCGGAGAAAAAGGTCCGCGTCCATATCTGTAAGATTAGGCTTCGCGTCTTGTTTTCTAGCTGGCATAAGTTCCTTCCTCTGCGTGCTCGTAGAACTTTTCGATCCATTCCAGCGGCGAGTGACACTGCATTCGAATGGCACGATCGCCGGCGATACCGGCGATTTGAATTTCATTGTCGGTCGTCCGAGCCTCTAGCTGTGACACGAGTTCGAACAGCGTCTCGCCGGTCAGACAAAATGCTTTGCCGGGACCGCCTTCTTGCCGAGCAGCATCGTGCAACCGAATGTCCGCGACCTTCGTGCGCTGCATGGTGTCGCCGAACGCTTGCGCCATCGCGTAGCAAAAGATGTCGAGAGGCACATCTTTCACGCCCTGATGAAGCTGATAATAGCCGGAGGTCTTGTAGTAACTCAGGAGCCCCAAATCTCGAAATGGACAATCGGCACCATCTTCGGGGTCTTCGTTCGTCGATGGAATACTTCGCGCATAGCTCAATAACATGCAACCGAGGTCACGCTGAATCGTGGCAATGCTGGGAACACGGCTTTGCTCTGCTTCGATGAAGCGGTGCAGGCTTTCGAGGCAGACGGCGCGATCGAAGCGATCGTGACTAAACTTGTTGAAGAACCAGTGCCAAGTGGAAGCGACGTCTCGGTTGCTTACCAAGTTGACATGCAAGATCCACCAGGTTCCCGCTTCCAGGAAGAATGGATCGCGGTCGCAAATCAACTTGCCCAGTTTGGTCATGTGCAGCAGCGTGCGGTTACTATCGGGGTCGGTGCCTACGGGCTGTGCCAATCCGGTCACCTGTAGCCAGTGCTTGATTGACTTGGCCATGTTGCGTCCGACGCCCAAATGGTCCGAC
>JAQBZB010000221.1 GCA_027622275.1 Planctomycetota bacterium
CGTAGAAATGCTGCATATACAGCCTCAACTCGTCGTGTGACCCCGGATTTGCGGTTCAAGTTAGGGTTAAAGGATCTAGGCTTGCTTTTCTCGCTGCCGTTTCGCTTGCCGTCAGAGAGAATGAACGCCGCTTCATCAACGTCCTCCGGCACAACGAGTCGACCACGTTCAATGAGCATCAACGTCTCTTCGACCCGCCCCAGAACCGAGCGTGCTTCCTTGCGGGCCTGGGTTCGGATAGACCGCTTGAAGGGCTGGCCGTTGAAACGAAAGCGGATTCGGTAACGCTTGGAAACTGGGTCTAGTTCGATACTCGCAATTGGATACCTCGCCTATTGATGTGTCAGGCGAATCGTACGCACGCGAGTTGCGAAGCCCAGCGACGCAAGGCCCATTCAAGTGCCCTGCTGTGTCCGATTTGTGTCAGATTTGAGACAAGAAACAGAAACGGCTCACGCGGTTGTTAGCGTAAGCCGTTGCAGGGTTATTGGTTGTGAAGAGCCACTCTCGGCTCTCGAAAGCTCCCCCGGTAGGACTCGAACCTACGACAAGGCGGTTAACAGCCGCCTGCTCTACCAACTGAGCTACAGGGGAATATCTAAAGGGGCTTCCATACTATTTCGTCGGTGAGAAGCTGACAAGGTGTGAAGCGGAAAGTCACTACTCAGGCTCATCGTTGCAATACGCGTCGCCTTTCAGCACGGAGAATCCCTACTCGCTGGCGCTGGTTTCGATCCGAAGATGTGGATCTTACCAATCTTAACGAGCGTGAGATTACTTGAAGTCGCGAAGAATCTCTTCCGCCGCATTTTTGCCACAGGCTCCCATCACGCCACCGCCGGGATGGCTGGCGGCTCCGCACAGGTACAGGCCTCGAATCGGCGAGCGATGGTCGGACCAGCCCGCGACGGGGCGGAAACAGTACAGCTGGTGAAAGTGCATCGCGCCTTGCATGATGTTGCCGCCCGTGAGGCCAAACGTCCGTTCAAGATCCAACGGGCTGAGGACTTGACGGTGTTCGATCGCTGCCGGGACATTCGGTGCATAGCGGGCGAGTTGCTCGACGCAGCGATCGGCGAAGGATTCCTTCAAGTCGTCCCAATGCAGGCCGTCGGCGAGTTTGTACGGGGCGTATTGCACGAACATCGATAAGAGGTGTTTGCCGGCGGGAGCAATCGTCGTGTCGACGCTCGTCGGCATCGTGATTTCCAGAATGGGCTGTTCGCTCGGGCGACCATACTTCGCATCGTCAAACGCTCGTTCGATGTAGTCCATCGTCGGGCCGATGTGCATCGTGCCGTGATGTTGTGGGCCGACGCCCTCGCCGGCGCAGCAAGTGAATTGCGGCGGCTCGGAAAGTGCGAGGTTGATTTTTGCTGACGCCGAAGAGTAATCGATCTTGGCGACCGCCACTCGGAAATCGTCCGGCAATTCCGTTGGATCGACGAATCGTTCGAAGGTGAGGTGAGCGTCGACGCTGCTTGCGACGACAGGCGCTTCGAGAAACGAATTGTCTGCCAACAGCACGCCGCGGGTCGTGCCGGCTTCGCTGATGATTTTTTCCACGGCCGCCTCGCGGAGAATATCAACTCGCAGATCATGGCACGCACGTTCCAAGGCATCGGCCAACCCGCCCATGCCGCCTTCGACGTAGCCCCACACACCTCGCGCACCGCCCGCCTCGCCCATCACGTGATGCAACAGGACATAAGCCGTGCCAGGAGCGGAAGGAGGTGCGAAGGTGCCGATGATGGCGTCGGTGGCAAGCGTCGCACGGAGCACTTCCGATTCAAACCAGCGTTCGAGAATTGGGCGTGCGGCACCGTTGAGTAGTTCGATCGCGTCGGGGATTTCTCCGCCCAGCGATGCCAGCGCTTGATACAACTCCCAAAGCTTTCCAGTATCTCGTAGCCGCTTTGCGATGCCGATCTTGCGCCGCTCTTTGGGCAACGGGAGCGGGTCGGGGGCGGCCTTCGACAGGACCGCTTCCAAGACGGCGGCGACACGTTCGAGCAAGGCGTTGTAGCGGGGATACGACTGTGCGTCTTTCTCGCTGAACTTCGAGATCTCTCGCTGGTTCATGCGCTCGTCGGGGCCCATCAGCAACGAACGACCATCGAGCAGCGGAGTGAACGAGGATGGATTCCGGGGCAGGATGTTCAGTCCGTAGTGCTTGAGCCGCAACTCGCGGATGATTTCGGGGCGGAAGAGACTGATGACGTAAGCCGCCGTCGAAACCTTGTAGCCCGGCCACAACGCTTCGGTCGTAGCACAGCCGCCGAGCACGTGGCGGCGTTCCAGCACGCAGACCGACTTGCCGGCTTTCGCCAGATAGGCGGCAGCGACCAGCCCGTTGTGGCCGCCGCCGATTACGATACAGTCATATTTCTTCGTTGGCTTCATCGAGAGCGATTGTAGCCGAACGCGCGCGAAACCCGTAAGACCGAACTGGCCTGGCAATGTACGATGGCCTTCCAAAGGCCGTCGTGAAACAACCGACGGCCTTTGGAAGGCCATCGTACAAAGGGAATCGAACCGCTTGTCGGATACATCTGGCTCACCCTCGGAACGTGATCACGCGCAGCGGCAGAAGTTGCAATCGCGACTGTTCATTCTGGCGGCCGCGGTTCTGTGGAGCACGAGCGGTTTCTTTGCCAAGGCACCGCTGTTCGATGCGTGGCCGAAGGAGATCGACGGCTGGCCGGTGCGTGGCCCGTTGCTCGCCTTCTGGCGGACGAGTTTCGCCAGCATGATTCTCTTCCCACTGGTCCGGCGGCCGCGCTGGACCGTAAAGCTCGTGCCGACAACGCTGATCTTCGCCGCGATGAGTGTGTCGTATCTGACGGCGATGACGAAGACCAGTGCCGCGAATGCAATCTGGCTGCAGAACACCGCGCCGGTTTGGATCTTTCTGGTCGGAGTCCTGGTGCTTGGCGACTTTGTGCATCGTCGCGATTGGTGGCTGCTGGGATTTGCCCTGGCCGGCGTCGGACTAATTCTGTCGTTCGAGTTGCGCGGACAAGCGATCGGCGGCACGTTGTACGGACTTCTCGGCGGCTTGACCTACGCCGGAGTTGTCATCTCGCTACGCTGGTTGCGGGACGAAGACTCCGCTTGGCTGGTCGCGATGAATCACTTGGTGACAGGCGTCGTGCTGCTGCCGTACGTGCTGTACCAAGGCATCTGGCCGAGTGCCGGGCAACTAGCCTTCCTCTGCGCCTTCGGCATGTTGCAGATGGGATTGCCTTACTGGCTGTTCGCGCGCGGATTGAAAGGCATCCCGGGACACGAAGTCTCGGGGCTCGTCTTGCTGGAGCCCATCCTCGTTCCTGTCTGGGTGTTTCTGGCTTGGCGTAGCGAGTCGAACTACGAAGCTCCCGCTTGGTGGACGCTCGTCGGAGGCAGTTTGATCTTGACTGGTTTGCTTTGCAGGTACTCGAAGTTCGGTCGTATAGGTCATCGGGACAATCAGCTTCGGGGCAAAGCAGAGAATCGGGATGGCGAGTGAAAGAACTCCCAACAAGACTCGGCCAACGCCGAGCCGCGCCTCGTCGTCGCTGGTTGGCGGATGATCCGTCCCGATGACAAACAGGACGAGGATCGCCATTAGCGCTAGTCCTTGAGATGCGGCACCGACGATCATGGCAAGCACCGCGACTCCCATGAACACGCGCGCAATCCAGTGCGCCTTTTTTCCGAAAAGCGCGTAAGTGATATGGCCTCCATCCAGTTGCCCGACTGGAATCATGTTCAAGCCCGTGACGAGCAGCCCAACCCAACCGGCCATGAAATAGGGATTCAGTTGCGAGTGGGCTGTCATTTGGCCGGGCTGATAGCCGGTTGGCTGCACGGCATCCATGATCAACCGCATGGCGAGCGGGGAATCGACTTGATAGGGGCCCGAGGCGGCGACGGAAAAGTCCATCTGCGTGACTCCGATCCACGTGATCGGGACCGCCACCAGCAAACCGGCGAGCGGCCCCGCGATGCCGATATCAAACATTTCCCGGCGATTGGCGCGCATCCCATCCATGCCAATCACGGCCCCCATCGTCCCGATCGGACTGATGGGAAGCGGAATGAAGTAGGGAAAGCTGGCCGGGATTCGATATCGCAAGGTTGCTAGAAAGTGTCCCATTTCATGGGTGAACAAGATCGACAACACGCAAGCTGTGTAGACAAGGCCATCCTGCCAATGCATCACAATCGCAGTTCGCAACGGCATCAGGCTGGGACTCGCAAAGGACTGCGGGATGAGGAACTGCAACGGGTTCCACTGTGTCGCACCAGCGAGAAACGTGGAGAAACAGGTCAAAATGAAGAGGTTCAACGGCAACAGCCTGCGGCGGGGGCGAATGCGTCGAGCAGCCGGCGATGTGCTTTGGGGCAAGGGCGTGACAACTTCGGCTTCGTACACGACTGGATCGCCTGCGGACGTGCTTGCGTGAGAAAGTGGCTCCGTTCCGATTACGAGATCATCGCCATCGGTGTTGCGAGCCGTCGGCTTCGCGTCTTCCATGCCTGAAGCCTCGGGAGAAAGGGGATGCTCACGGTCGTAGTAGGGATCATCCATCATGTAACAGGATAGCACACGGACAGCGGAGAGCTTAGGGCAGAGAGCTGAGAGCCAGAAGAGCGGAGAGCCTAGGGCAGAGAGCAGAGAGCAGAGAGCCAGAAGGAAGAGTGGGGCTCGTCCGTTCGTCTCTGGCTCTCAACTCTCCGTCTCTCAGCTCTCCGCCCCAAGCTCTCCGCTCCTCCACTCCCACTGGCGTATTGCCGCTGGCTTTGGTAATTTTTGAGGTTTGATTGAGTTCAAGATTGCACCGGCGGACAGGACGCGACCCATGAAACAAGCGATTGCCGGAGTGAGCCCGAGCGAGGTCAGTGAAGTTAACGTGATGGAGGTCTGGCCGTCCATCGCGATGTTTACGCTCGGTCGTCTCATGGGCCGGTTATTCGCGATCAAAGCGGGAATCTACATCTTTCGGGTCGGGAATTTCTGCGCATTGGCCGGAATTCCCTTTGCTTTGGCGTTGTACTTTTTCCGGTTGGCACCTTCCTTCTTTGGTGCTCCGGTTCACGGTGGCTTTTACAGGCTGACCAATCGGCGAGTCATCGTGCTGCGGAACGAGATCAAGTTCTCTGGTCCCGCGATCTTGCCAAAGTTCATCTTCGGTGCGGAAGTCAAATCGGTCGAGTTGGACCGCTTTGATGCGATCGATATCGAACGATTGCCGGGGCATCACTGGTACGATGCGGGCGACTTGGTGTTTCGTCGGGACGGTGTCGAGACCTTTCGTTTGGCAGCGGTCTCGCGTCCCGAGCCCTTTCGCCACACCTGCTTGAAGTCACACGGTTCCTATGTCGGCATCAAGAAAGCTCTCGCGCGTCAACCGGTTCACGCTTAACCAATTGCTTCACAACCAGCTCAAGTGCCCGTCCCGCCAAGGCCGATGGCATGCCGGGCAATTCTTTACCCTGCTGGAGCGTCTGCGAGTAGTCGAGCGGCAAGTGTACGAACGCAGACTGCGTTTTGAGATTCATCGTCTCGGCGAAAAAGTGCGAAAGATAAAGCGTCGCGTTGCACAGGAAGGAGCCAGCATGATAGGACACCATGCTCGGGATACCTTCGGCCCGCAACAGGTTCGACCACGCAGCCAGCGGCAAGGCACTCTGGTAGGCGACGGGTCCATCTTCAACGAGGCGATGAAACTCCTCGGGGCGCTGCTCCGAACGCCCGCCAACGTTCAATCCGATGGCTTCGAGTTTGACAGACGCCGCGCCGGGCGCTTGTCCAAGGTGAAGAGCGAAGTCGTAATCCGCCGCGAGATCCTTGCGAAGACGATCGGCGACGGTGTCGAAGTCGACTGGATAGAGCCGCGTTGTGATGTTTGCGTTGGGAATCAGCTGTTTCGTGAATTCAACGAGCGCCAGCCAACTCGAGTTTTCGCTCCACCCGCCGTAAGGCTCGAATGCTGTGATTAAGATGCGAGGCATTGCCATCCGTCCTGCCGGTCCTGTCGGTTCCACGCGAGCGAGTACGATCCGACCGCTCGCTGTCCATTTTCCGAGGAACTTTGAGATTATCGGCACTGCGGTCGTATTTCAACGAAAATTCCGCCGCATCAAACGGAACGAGCAAGCTTCCACTGCTGTTTCTATCTACTCCGTCGATTCTCACACAGCCAGCGAGGGACGCAAAGTGGTACTTTCAATTTTCCCGTACGATAGCCTTCCAAGGCCGTCGTGAAGCGATCGACGGCCTTGGAAGGCCATCGTACAAGAGCGGCTCAGATCGGATCATGAGCTCCCGGTTGATTCCGTTTCTGGATTTCGATTACAACACCTACATCGCCCTGTCGATGCGAGCACTCGGCGAAGTTGAAGGCGATTATTAGATGGGTGACTTTGGCGGCCATGCATTACGATTGGGAAGCGAGCGGCTTGCAGCTGCCACTGTTGATTACCGGACTCGCGGGGGTCGCTGGGTACAATGCGTTCCGCTATTTCTCCGCGCGATACCCAGGCCAGGTGATCGCAACCCGGCGCGAAGACAACTGGCCGCTGCGAGGCGAAGGCGTCATTGGGTGTGACGCCGACGATGGCGAACGACTGGCAAGACTGTTCGACCAGTATCAGTTTCGATCCGTCTTGAATTCGGAAGGATCGTGCGCGTTGAAGTCTTGCGAACTCGATCCCGAGATGGCTCAGCGGGTGAACGTCGGCAGCGTCGAGAACTTGCTCACGACGATTGGCGGCAGCGACGTGCGATTGGTTCACCTGTCGATCGACTTGGTATTTTCTGGTCAGGGCGATGGCTTGCACGTCGAGGATGATTGCACCGACCCCGTCACGGTGTACGGCAAAACGATGGTCGCAGCCGAGCAATTGATCTTGTCCCGCAAGCCGGATGCGTGTCTCTTGCGAATCTCGCTGCCGATGGGAATCAGCTCCAACGGCCATGCCGGTGCAATCGACTGGATTCAGTCGCGTTTCAAAAAGTCGAAGCCGGCGACGTTGTACTACGATGAAGTGCGTTCGCCGACGTACACCGATTGTCTGAATCTGCTGCTCGAAGACGTGCTCCAACGCGACGTGGCAGGACTGTATCACGCGGGCGGTCCAAGGCATCTCAGCCTGTATCAGATTGCGCAGGTCGTGAACCGTGTCGGCGGCTATGACCCCGACCTGCTGAATGGGTGCCTGCGGCACGAAGCGGGGCCGATGCCTCCGCGCGCGGGCAATGTCACGATGCGTTCCGACAAGCTGGCCGCGGTATTGGGATACGAACCGTTTACACCGTGGCCCTGGTTTGATGAACACCAGCCGACCGATCCGCAATGGCACTATCGTCGCGTGGCGGATGCGGGCGGAAGTCCAGAGCTTTTGGCGTCGGTTCTCTACAAAAATCCGAGCCGCGATGGCGAACTCCAAAAATAATGCAAAATCGCTAGAAATGCCCGCTGTATATGAGTACACTAAATACGGATTGGAGGCGGATGAGCAGTTCTTGCTCATTTTGGCAGGACCGAAATCTTCTCTGAGAAAAAACGTGTGAGAGCAAGGAATGTCGTTGGGTCATTCACCGCTGCTCCTTCCTGGCGTCACGCGACTGCGTGATGGGAAGCGAGAGAGGGACAAGATGGGATCGTGATGGCAGTCCTAAAAGCAACGCGAGGCCTTGCGCCTGGCACAATCTGTAAGCTCAAATCAGAGACCACGATCGTTGGTCGCAACCCGAAGTCCTGTGACATTGTCTTAGAGCACTTCGCGGTCAGCCGCGAACACGCTCGTATCGAGTCGATCGACAAGACGCGGTATCTGGAAGATCTCGACAGCCGCAACGGCGTGCTGCTCAATGACAAGGCGCTCAAACCAGGGGCGAAGGGACGCCAGCGACTCTATCCCGGCGACCGGATCGAGATCGCCGCCTTCACGTTCATCTACGACGAAGATCCGTCGACCGACGATCTTGTCTTCGTGTCGGAAGATACTGAACAACCTGGGATTCTATCGACGCTCGATTGTTCGTCGGACAGTTCGCACGAGCGCAAGTCCGGGAAGCGGCTTACCAAATTAGGGACACTGGTTGGGATCATCGAAGACCTCTCGCGTGAACTCGACTTGGAACGCGTGCTTCCGAAGATCATGTCGAGTCTTTTTCGGGCCTTTCCGCAAACGCAAGCTGGCTGCGTGTTGTTGCAAAATGAGGCTGGCGAACTCGTGCCGGCCGTCGCGCAGGTCCCGCAAGGAACCGAGGGGCCCATGCACATCAGCCGCGCGATCATCGATCAAGTGGTCGAGCAACGCTGCGCGATCTTGGCCAGCAGTACGGCTTCCGATTCGGCAACGAAGGACGTCATCGATGCGGAAGACACGCCACACAGTATGGTGATCTCCGCGCCCTTGCTGAACGGCAGCAACGAAGTCTTCGGCGTCATTCAACTTGAAGTGACCGACGGTTTCGAACACTTCAATTATTCAGACTTGGAAATGCTTGGCGCGGTCGCGCGACATCTTGCTATCGTGATTGAAAACTCACGGTTGCATGATCTTGCTTTGCGGGAGCAACGGACGGAATTCGAAGCTCGATTCCGGAAGCTCATCGAAGTATCGATCCACGGCATTCTGATTCATCGATTGTTCAAACCCTTGTTCGTCAATGAAGCCTGGGCGGCGTTGCACGGTTACACCGTGCCGGAAGTTCTCGCCATGGAGAGCGTCTTGCCGTTGATTGTTCCCCACGAACGTGATCGGGCGATGCAGCTGGCCCAGTCGCGGATGCACGGCGAGCAGATGCCGCCCCGCTACGAAACCCAGCATCTGCGGCGTGACGGCTCTACCGTGTGGGTTGAAAAGTTTGTTTCCGTCATCGAGTGGGATGGTCAACCCGCCGCCCAAACCTCGCTGATCGACTTGAGCCAGCGGAAAGAAGCGGAGGAAGCGTTGCAGAAAGCTTACGACGGGTTGGAACTCCGGGTCCAGAAACGTACGGAAGAACTGGCGACCGCGAACCACCAGCTTCAGAGTGAGATCCTCGAACGCCAACATTATGCCGCGGAACTTGAACGAAGTAATCGCGACCTCGAACAGTTTGCCTACAGCGTTTCACATGATTTGCAGGCTCCGCTGAGGACCATCGATAGTTACTGCCAACTGCTGCGGCGCCGCTACGAAGGTAAATTCGATCAAGATGCCGACGAGTTCCTCGGCAGCGCGGTTGAAGGTGCGAAACGGATGAAACGATTGCTCGACGACCTGTTGGCCTATTCACGCGTGGCGACGGAAGCGAATCCGTTCCACGAAACGGATTGCAACGTCGTCGTCGCCGAGGTGCGGGGCAATCTAGAATTGCAGATTCGTGAAACGGATGCGGAGCTGACAAGTGATCCTCTGCCGGTCGTGTTGGGCGACCGCAGTCAGTTGATGCAGCTGTTCCAAAATCTCATTGGAAACGCCATCAAGTATCGAGGCGATCGGCCCCCTCGCATTCATGTCAGCTGGGAGGAACGTCCCGACGAATGGGAGTTCTGTGTGCAGGACAACGGGCTCGGGATCGAAGAGCGTCAATTCGAACGCATCTTCCAAGTCTTTCAGCGTTTGTTTGCCGAACATGAACGTCCTGGGTCAGGCATCGGTCTCTCCATTTGCAAACGGATCGTCACACGCCACGAAGGTCGCATGTGGCTGACTTCCGAGCCGGGGCAGGGAAGCAGGTTTTACTTCACCATCGCGAAGCAACCCGTTCCGCCGCCAGACGCCAGCTAGTGGTACCGTTTGTCCAGACCGTATAATCGGACGTTCGCGAACCGGTGCCAAGCCTACAGCGGGAATAACCGATGCCAAGTGCAATACAGCCACGCCGCAAACGAGCGACCACAACACGTCAGGCCGCCCGCCCCCGCCGCCCCCGCCGCCCGCGAAGACCAGCCAAGATCCCGCCCATGACTTCGCCCGAAGCAGAACGCAGTTTGATCGACGAAATCGACGACCGGCAGGAAGCTCTGCTGAATGATCTCGCGTCGTTGAATACTCGCGTCGAAGCCTTGCTCAACGACTGCCTAGCCGCTCGTGAACAGGAACGTCTCGCGGGAGAAGCGGATTTGGAGCCGCTTCTCGTGCCGGGAAGTGCTACTCTCGCCGGTCCAAGTGTCCTGATTTCCCAATCGCCCGCAGCAGTCGCAGCCCCACAAGAATGCTGATCGAACAGCCGCCCAGCCCCAGGATCGAGAGCTTCTCCACGCCAAAGTACATGTTGTCCGGAAAGATCAGCGGCGGAACTTGTTGACTGAGCAGGAGCGACGAGCCGAGAAACAACGAGCTGGCCATCATCGCCAGGACCAGCCGATTAACCGAGGGGCCGAGGCCCCGGTGATCGAGATGCACGTCGAATTTGCCCGCTTGGATTTGCTCGAGGATTTCTCCCAGGCGTTTGGGCACGATTTCTGCCAGCTGTTCCAGCTCAAAGTAAACGCGGCGCACCTTTCGCAGCTGCCGTGCCGGTGACAAACGGCGCAGCAGCATCTTGCGTTGAAACGGACGCATCACTTCCATCAAGCTGAACTTGGGGCTGAGCATCTTGGTGGTGCCTTCCAACGTCACCAGGGTCTTGATCAGCAGCCCGACTGGCGGAGGCAGCGAGATGCGATGACGGTGGATGAGCTGCGTCATGTCGGTCAACGCTCCGCCAAGATCGAATTGATCGAGCGATTGGGTCGCATAATGACCGACGAAGTCCGCGATGTCGATCGCGAGTGCGCCTTCATCGAGGCCGGGCGGAATGGTTCCCACCCGCTTGATCAGCGAGGTCAGGATCGTGACGTCTTGGTTGACGATCGCAAGCAGCATCTCTTCAATGTCTTCACGCAAGCGCTCGTCCAACCGCCCGACCATGCCAAAGTCGAGCAGCCCGATCACGTTGCCCGGCAGGAGCACGATGTTGCCGGGATGCGGATCGGCATGATAAAAGCCGTGGGTGAAGATCATATCGAGATACAATTCAGCCCCCCGCCGAGCGACTTCCGCGAGGTCGATTCCCGCGGCAATAAGTTGTTTTGTATTCTCGAGCTTGGTGCCGTCAATTCGCTCCATCGTCAGGACTCGCGCCGTGCAGAGTTCCGTGATCGGCTTCGGAATGCGGACGAACGGGTTGTCGGCTAACTGAACGTCAAATTGCTGGAGGTTGCGTTCCTCCCGCCCAAAGTCCAGCTCGCGCCGCAGCGTCCGAGCCATTTCCGCGACCGTCGCCACGGGCCGATAGGGCGCGAACTCGGGAATCATTTCTGCCAGCTGCGCGAGTCCGCCCAGCACATCGAGATCTTCACGGACGGTACTTTCGATCCCCAGATGTTGGATCTTCACGACGACCTCTTCCCCCGACGGCAATCGCGCCGCATGGACTTGCCCAATCGAAGCGGAGGCGATCGGCTCGTCGTCGAATCGCACGAACAGTTCTTCTACCGGCTGTCCGAGTTCTTCCGCGATTAATCCGCGAACTTTCTCGGGTGGATCGGCTGGAACGTTCGATTGAAGCTTGGCGAGTTCGTCAGCGAGTTGAACTCCCACCACATCCGGACGCGTACTCAGCAGTTGCCCAAGTTTGATGAATGTCGGCCCCAGCTCGGTAAGCGCGAGCCGAATCCGCGCTTCTCTCGTGTGCCGCGCGATCGCTTCACCGTCGCGAGCTTTGAGGGCGTCTTTGACAAATTCCAGCTTGAATCCGCTGACCCAGTCGGCGAGTCCATACTTGCTGAGCACCGAGATGATCTCAGTCCAGCGTCGCACATTGCGATAGATTTGCGGGATCGAAGTGATTTTCATGGAACTCCGCCAAGCTGCTGTCTTGGTTCGATTCTAGCTGCGTCCCGCTGGCTCCGCCATTCGGTCGTCACGAACGCTTTGGCTTGCTTCGACAAGATTCAACGACTATTCCGCAATTCTGCGAGCCCTGGCGAACGCTTGACCGCTTGCACTAGTTCGACGACACTAGCCGTCACGTTCGTCTCACGACTTTATGAGAAGACTCGATGAAAACTCAAACGTGTGCTCGCGTGATTGCCTCGGTACTTGTTAGTTTAGCCGCCAGTTCCGGTCATGCCGACTGGCCCCAGTGGCGCGGTGCGCGGCTGGATGGCGTGAGCGACGAGACGAATCTGCCGACGACGTGGAGCCAGACGGAGAACGTCGCCTGGCGTCTGCCAATGCCGGGGCCCGCTGGCTCGACGCCGGTTGTGACCGGCGACCGTATCTTCGTGACGAGTGTTTCGGGCAGCGACTTGCTGCTGATATGTGCCAGCACGGAAGGCCAGGAACTATGGCGGCGGACGATTGCGACGGGGAACAAGGACGCTCGCGGCGATGAAGGCAACTCGGCTTCGCCCTCGGCCTGCACCGATGGCAGGCATGTCTGGACGGTGATGGCGAATGGCATGTTCGGCTGCTACACGTTGGACGGCGAAGAAGTCTATCTTTTCAACTTGCAGGATCGATACGGCCCCTTCAACATTGCATTTGGCATGACGAGCACGCCGGTGCTTGATAACGGGCGTTTGTACTTTCAGTTCATTCACGGCGAGGGCAATCCTGACACCCGCGAAGCCATGGTCGTCTGCCTCGATGCCGATTCCGCGAAGGAGATCTGGAAGCAACCTCGCATCACAGGCGCGGCGCACGAGAACGAGCATTCCTACGCTTCGCCGATGCTGTATCGTGACGAGCAGCGCGAGTTCCTGATCACGCACGGCGGCGATTACGTCATGGCTCACAGTTTGAAAGACGGCGATGAGTTGTGGCGCTGCTGCTTGAATCCACAGGGAGCGTCGTATCACCCGACGCTTCGATTTGTTGCATCGCCGCTCGCGACTCCCGGAATGATCGTCGTTCCGTCGGCCAAGGGGAAAGAAGTCTTGAGTCTGCGGCCTAACATCAAGGGCGATGTCTCGGCTGACAGCGCAGCATTACATTGGCGACGAGATGCCGGGACGCCCGATGTCCCTTCGCCGCTCTACCACGACGGCCTCGTGTACCTGTGTCGCGAGAACGGCAACCTTGTCTGCGTCGATGCGAAGACAGGCACAGAACTGTACGAGGAACGGACGACTCGGGATCGGCATCGCGCCTCGCCGCTGTACGCCGATGGCAAAGTCTATCTGACCGCTCGCAACGGAGTCATCACGGTCGTCAAGGCCGGCCCGAAGTTTGAGATTCTTTCCCAGAATGATCTGGGGGAGGCGATTTCCGCGTCGCCCGCCGTATCGAATGGCCGACTCTATTTCCGAACGTTCGAAGCGTTATACGCCATCGGCAAGTAGTCTGACTTGTTGCGTTTGTGTAATCTCAGTCGTCCGCGCTACATGTAGGACGGCACAAGTCTTCGCAGTTCCGGCATGAGCAGACCGACACACCGCTGCCGGAACTGCGGAAGGCCTTGTTCCGGCCTACTTCAAGGTGGCCTTCCGAATAGAGCCTGCCGTTTGGTAGGATGAGGGACTTTTACCCTCCGAAACACCCTCGGCTATTACACTATGCGCCGCGAAGACATCCGCAATATCGTCATCATCGCCCACGTTGACCACGGCAAAACAACGCTCGTCGACGCGTTGCTCCGCCAAAGCGGCCAGTTTCGCGATAGCCAGCTGCAAGGTGATTGCATCCTTGACTCCAATGATATCGAGCGGGAACGGGGGATCACGATTCTGGCGAAGAACATCGCCATCTCGTACAAGGGCGTGAAGATCAACATCATCGATACGCCGGGCCATGCCGACTTTGGCGGCGAAGTTGAACGTGTCGTCCGAATGGCGGACGGAGCGATTTTGCTTGTCGATGCCGCGGAAGGCCCGCTCCCGCAGACCCGGTTCGTGCTGGCGAAGGCGCTGGAGTTCGGATTGAAGCCGATCATCGTTGTCAACAAGATCGACCGGGGCGACGCGCGGGCTCTGGAAGTACTTGAGAGTGCTTTTGAGTTGCTGATGGAATTGCGTGCCGACGATCATCACGACGACTTCCCGCACTTGTTCGCCAGCGGCAAGGAGGGCTATGCGACCACCGATCCGGATGTACGAACCGACTCGATGGCACCGCTGCTCGACATGGTGCTGGCCCAGATTCCCGGCCCCCAGGTCGATCCCGACTCGCCGTTGCAGATGCTGGTCACGACGTTGGATTGGTCCGAGTTTGTCGGACGCATCGCGGTCGGACGTATTCGGGCGGGAAGCATCAAACGCGGACAAAGCGTGGCGTTGATGCAGGCTAACGACAAGATTGTGAACACCAAGATCAGCGGATTGCACGTCTTCGACAAACTCGGGCGAATTGAGGTCGAGTCCGCAACGGCCGGTGATGTGGTCGCGATTCTCGGGCTCGAAGGTGTCGAGATTGGCGATACGATCTGTGCCGCGACGCATCCTGTCGCCATGCCGCGCTTGAAAGTCGACGAGCCCACGCTGGAGATGGTGTTCACGATTAACAGCTCGCCGCTGGTTGGTCGCAGCGGCAAGTATGTGACGACGCGGCAGCTCAAGACGCGCCTGCAAAAGGAACTGGAGCGCAACGTCGCCTTGCGCGTCCGACCGATCGAGGGGACCGACGCGTTGGCGGTGGCGGGACGCGGCGTCTTGCATCTGTCCGTGTTGATCGAGACGATGCGTCGCGAAGGGTTCGAGCTGTCCGTCGGCAAGCCGCATGTCATCATTCATGACAATAACGGCGTCAAGGAAGAGCCGTTCGAGTCGCTCGTGATCGAAGTGCCGACCGACAAGTTTGGTCCGGTGATGGAGTTGGTCGGCGAACGTCGCGGCATGCTCGACCACATGACGACGCACGGCGACTACACGCACGCGGACTTTACAATCCCCGCGCGGGGCCTGATCGGACTGCGGACGCGGCTGCTGAACGCGACGCAAGGGACCGCGGTCATCCATCATCGCTTTGCCGAATATCGCCCACTCGAAGGCGAGATTCCTCGCCGTCCCAATGGCGTCCTCGTGTCGATGGTTCCCGGCAAAGCAGTCGGCTTCGCTCTCGATAGTTTGCAGCAACGTGCCGACTTGTTCGTCGCGCCGGGCGATGTGATTTACGAAGGGATGATCGTGGGCGAGAACAGCCGTGACAACGACATGCCGGTGAACCCTTCCAAAGAGAAAAAACTGACCAACATGCGCGCCTCGGGCAGCGACGACAACATTATGTTGAAACCGCCACGAAGGCTGTCGTTGGAAGCGGCGCTGGAGTACATCGAAGACGACGAACTCGTCGAAGTCACGCCGTCGGAGATTCGCCTCCGCAAGATGATCCTCTCCGAAACCGACCGTCGCCGCGAATCGCGCAAGCGGGCTTAAACGGCTTAGGCGGTGTCATCCATCTTTCTGTCGATGATTCCAGCGCGCCGGTGACGAACATTTGTGTAGACTGATAGGAACGGAAACTTGGCACATTCCGGAGCCTCAGAACTCCTGACCTGAGCGGAATTTAAGGTGAGCCGTGTTTTGGGCTGAGGAGGGTGTAGAC
>JAQBZB010000222.1 GCA_027622275.1 Planctomycetota bacterium
GGTTGGAATACCGATTATCTTGCCCGAGTCCTTGGACTACAAAAGACTTAGTGTGCGTTTGCCGTGGTCTACACCCTCCTCAGCCCAAAACACGGCTCACCTTAAATTCCGCTCAGGTCAGGAGTTCTGAGGCTTCAGCTTCGCCGAGATGGAAGAGCTGAAGAAGCAGCTGGTGCTCGGTTACTTCAACTCCGGCCGTTTCGATTGGGACTCCGCTCGCGACGCACTCGATCAAAGACGCGAGTTGGTCGAAACCTGCCGTTCGATTGGATTCGCGAGCAACCAGACGGCATCGACGGAAACGAGTGTTGCGGCCTCGGCCGATGACGGAACCGGCGAGCGGCTATTGTGCGAGTAAAGATCAACTTGCCTCATCAGAGCAGAATTCGACCGCAAGCCAGGTACTTTGCCTAGTTTTTACACATCATGAACTGCGGTGAACATCGTAATTGATTTCTGAAAGTAAGCGGGCGCTAGCACTATTCATTTCAGGTCTACAAACATGCGAATGTATGGCTTTCCGTCGTCCGGGAGCGCCGTAAATCCTAGCTTGGTGTAGAACGATCGCGCTCTCCCGTTTTCGCTTTCGACGAAGAGGCCAAGGATTCCATAGCCGTTGTCTCGTGCGCATTGAATCAAGTCGCCCATGATCAGGTACGAATACCGCTCTTCGCGCGGCACACCATCCGGTTTGTGCTGAAACTGTGTCTGGACCGCGCAAGCTGGGATGATTCCAATTTGCGTTTTCGGCCCATTCGGTGTTGGCCACTTCCAAAAAGTCGTCCCAAGAGAGCCGAATCCAATTAGCTCGTCAGCGTCCTTGTATAGCCAGACATCGGTGCCTTTTTTTATTGAGGAAAGCGAGCAATCGCCTTCAGGGCGACCTTTCAGCCATTCTGATACTTCAATGGACCATCTTTCGCTGCCGCAATCGAAAGTCTGTACGTCAGCGATGAGATCCGCAGTAAACGGAATTGCATGCAACGACATTAAGCCTCACTAAAATACTATTTCATCTCCGGAAGGCGAGACGTTGCAAATGTGGGCTTCGCTGATTTATTAGATAATGCGGTTTCGATAACGTGGGCGTCCGCAGATGAAAGCTCCATCGGCATTAACGACAGTCCTGCTCGGGTTACAGGGCGTGCGATCATCGCATCGAATTCTTGAATATCTAGCATCGGCCGGCTAATGCCCTCATCTTGCACTTGCGCAAGAAACTCACCAGCTGATGCCAACTCGCCACACGATTGCGTAAGAAACGCCAAGGCAGTCATAGCAAGAATGTCGTGATTTCGCATGCCGTTAGGCCGTGGCATAACGCTCTGCGATAACCGCTTGTCAACCGCCTCTTCTGGAATAGCGCGCGTCTGTGTAACCATCAAATGCTCACTCCTGTAGATACTGCTGCTTGTGCTATCCTAAGTGACTCCTGCTTGGCCTTGCTCCAATTCGCCAGGTGATGATCAATCGAACGGATGTTGCCGCCGGTATTATCTTGGTTCAAATCGAACTGAAAATTAAAATCAAACTGGAGCCTGTCGGCATGAACGTGGCCTTCGCTTCTCGGCTTAATGTCCAGCCGCATCCTCCCACCGAAGATGTCGCGACTGTAGTACGCACCAAGCCCTAGATTGTCGTCACCGACAGCGGCCGACACCGGGCTTGTTGGCACATAAAAAAGTGACTTCGCCAAATCCAGCACTGTTCCGCTGTCTGGAAACACTTGCCAATTGAAATTCATGCCGATTGCTACATAGGGGGTGTGAGGCAGTAAGTGTACTATCGCACCCACCTTCGTAGCAACGACTACCGCCTCGTCCTCTTCAGGTACAGTAGGAACAAGCTGAAGTTGCGGTGGAATCACAAGCAAGTGAAACTTCTTCGATGAAACCCTCGCGAGCTGATCGGTGTGGATGCAACCTTCAAGGAGATCGTCTTCATCAACGATCCCGTGTCTCACGAGCCAAAGCTGCGAGAAAATAGATGGATTAAACTGAGCAGCAACGATTGCCACGTTGCATCCAACAAGCTTAATCGGCATCGGCGGCGCCGCAACTGAAGAGTGGTGAAAAGTGTTTGTCGCTGTCTTAAGCGTAGCACGGAATTCTACGAATAGCCACAATAAGATCAACCCCAGACGGAGTTTACGGCCTCTGGCTGTTTACAGAAACAACGATACGCCAGCGGGAGCCCCTAAAACAGAATGAGGTGATGGACATCTGGAGCCGGAGGAACTCTTGAGTGCCTAGGCATTGAGCAGGCATATTCCCGCCACTTCACCCTTGATGAGTCAGGTTAATCTATATCATTTTACGAGTCGCGTTGCCGGGAACGCCGCGTACCAGCCGAACCAGAAGGCGCGATGCGCTGGCAAGCGCGGTAACGACTCATCGCCACCACGCCTCGTCAGAGCGGCTTCGGCGACGTCCCATTCGCTGCCGTCTGCCGCCCGGACTCGCCCCGCATCCGGCGACTCGACGAACTGCATTCCCTTCGACTCGTAGACTCGATTCGCTCCCGTCTCATCAGTCAGCACAACGAATTCCGTCTCGCCAAGCCGATCGTGATAGATGCGATGAGTCGCCAGGAACGCGGCGGAAATCGCGAGCCGTTCGTCGGTGCGATCATCCAGCCGGACAGCCAAGACCTCGTCTTTGTTCCTCAGGCGCGTGTCGAGATCGGGCACACCGAACATCAATTCGTCGGTCGCGAAGTAATCCCGATACGCGGCTCCTTCGCCGTAGTCCCGCCGGTGTCCCGTCTCGAGCGACAGGACTTTCGTTCCCGGATGCTTGTCTCGCCATTGGCCCCAGGTCGTCGTGACGACGTACAGCGGCTCGAGCCTGATTCCCTTTCCTACCAGCGGCCCGACGACTGGTTGGCCGTCGAGCGTGGACCACAACGATTTGGTGGCGCGGTCGTACATCAACTTGTTCGATCGATACAAAAAACCGCTCGTTCCCAGTTCATAGTGCGTGTCGCCAAGGTGAGTGCGATAAACGATCATCGAACCGCACAGCGTACAGTAGACGCCGTTCACCGATTCGCCGCCGATCGTGTCTTTGACCATCTCGTGCCAGGCGAGGATTCGTTTGGGGTACGCCCGGGCGTCGCCGTTGATTTCGACTCCGAACACAACATCCGCGTCGGCGAGATACTCGGCATCGGCGGCCGCCAGCGTTGGCGGATCTTTCAGCGGCGGAATGCCATCCCGCCGAACGCCACCCCACAGTACCTCGTCGAGCCGAATGGAGGCATTTTCAGCGTCAACAAAGTACTCGGCGAATCGCTGGTCGAGCCGCGAGTACAACGCGGCCTTGAACCTCGCGTACTCGGGATGCGGTGCGTACTGCTGTTGCCAAATCCATTGATGCCAGGCGTTCAGATCATTGCCAATCGGCTGGCCGGTTTTGTTCTCCAGGACAGCGATCGCCGCCTCGCCGATTGCTTCGCCGCGCATGAAACGAATGCTCTCCAGCAGCATGATCGCACTGCCCGGATGCCACTGCTGTTCGATCGTCGTCAGTGCGTCAAACAACACGACGCGGTCGCTCGAGCTGACGAGTGCCTGGAACTTGTCTACCGAAGCGACGAGTTCGGCGGCGTTGCCTCCGACTTCGCGGCTTGGATTCTGATCGGTTGGCGACGGCCGGCGGTCGGCGCGGCGGACGGGTGTGGAATTGGGCGAGTGTTGTCCGCGGGTCAGGTAGCCGGCGGTAAAGGCGATTATCGCGACGACCGAAAGAGCGATCAGGGAACTAGCGTGATGTCTCATTCGCTTGGACTCCGGTCAAACCATCGTGATGACAGACAGGGCACCCGTGTCGCCACGCTACTCGAGATCAATCTGTCGGAAGATTGGCAGGTGACGGTAGTAGACTTCGAGGCTGCACGTGGCGAGCGCGGTCATGTAGATCCGGCCTCCGGCGGAGGCGTGGTCGCCGGCAGGATCCCAACTGCCGGCTTCGTGACCGCGGCGTTCTTGTGTTTTGATCAGGATCTCGCGCATCTCACGGTTCCACATCTCCCATTCGTCGCCGCCGTAATGGTGCAAGGCCTGCGTGCCGTAGTACCAGTAATAGATATTCGGAGCCCGCTCGCTCGGCAGATGATTCGTGACCAGGAATTGAACGCCTTGCTCGATCCCCGGCATGTCAAGTTTCCAGCCAAGATACATTCGGCAGAGCAGGGCCTCGGCCGTCATCACCTGAGTCGGACCTTGGCCCGGCGTGTAGGCATACTTCGCGCCGCTGCTGCTGGCGACAGAATCGAGAAACACACCGGCGAGTGCGAGTGTTTCCTCCGGGACGTTCAGTTTCGCGGCGCGACCGCTCTGCAGCGCCATGACTTGCCAACCGACCACGCTGGTGTCCCCCGCCTGTTTCGGTTGGTATCGCCAGCCGCCCGCGTCGTTCTGGGCGGCGACGATGAAATCGAGTGCTCTTTGCGCGGGATCGCGCAGCGTCTCGTCGCCGGTCATCATGTACGCTTCGCACAGCACAATCGCGGCTTGCCCGTGTGCGTACATGCCGGCGTTGCCTTGCGAATTGGCTCGCAGGTCGCCGTCTTCACGTTGGTTTTTGAGCAACCATCGCAGGCCACGAGAAACATCGTCGCGATATCGGCCGACGAGATGCGTCTGGCCCGCGCCGAGAAAGGGCAACAGCGCGAGCGACGTCCCCGCCGCATCGCTCTGGACCCCACCGAGTCCGCTGCAGGAACAGCCGGCCGAGTGGTTGAAACTATTCAGGCTCCAATGCCCGTCGGCCTCTTGATGCATCGCTAGCCAGCGCAGACCCCGTGCGACGGCCGCTTCCGTCAGCGTCGTGCCACCCTCTCGTTTCACCACCTCGACGCGAATTCGCGGATCGCGAGCCGCCACGGCCTGCCCGCCTCCGGTCGCCGTCCCAACCATCCGCTTGACCTGAGACAGTTCGGGCAAACTCGGCTCATCCGCGCCCGGATCGATCCGCAATTCGCGGGCGTCTTGATCCGCCTTGACGACCGCTTCGCGCTGCGCCGCGTCGCTCAAATTGACATCCTTGGGAACCGGCAGATCGAAGACAACTTCGTTCAACGGATCGACGACGATCGTGTCGCCGCCCAATTCCACTTCCTTGGCCACCGTCGTCGACAAGGTGATGTAGGGGCCTTCGTCCTCCTCGACGATCGTGAAGAGCGCCAACAAAGTCAGCAGGATCAGATGAAAAACAAGACTGATCAGCCACGCTGGAGTACAGCCAAACAGATCGCGCACGACGGCTGTTACGCCGGTGGCACGCGCGCTCTTCTGCAGCCGCGCGCGAACTCGATTCTCTAACGCCGATACGGGCCGGCGCGGAGGTGGGCGGCGAGTCGATCCGAGTGGAGCAGCGCCGCGGCCTGGCGGTGGAGGGGGATCGCGGCGCAGCTGTGGCTTGGGTTGCGATGGTGTCGCGCTCGAAGCAAGTGCCTGCGATTCCCTGGCGGCTGTCGTTGCGCTTCGCGTCGACTTGGGCGGTTGAGTCGATGGCGATCTCGCGGCGGCCGCTGGCGTGGACTTTTTCTGTTCGGCGAGCAGACGTCTTGCTTCACGCTCTTGCTCCTCGGACAACTCGATACTGGTTCCGCACTGCCAGCAATCGGCAATCATCAACCAGAAACGAATGGACATCGGCGCACGACAGTCGGGACAGGCGCACATCAAAACGCCGCCATTCAACCAAAGTTGTCCTGCCGCGAGTCCGGAAGGAATGGTGTCGGCAGGTTCGCCTGATTTGAACGCCGCGGCGGAGTACGCTGTTTCCTCGGGCAACTCCAACGGCTCCGAGGAGTCCAGGTCGACGATTCGGAGCGCCGACGGAGCTGTTGTTCCCAGCGTTGAGTCGGGCGCATCGATCAGTCCGAAACTCACGTACAGATCGGAATCGTGGTCCGAGTTTGCCATTCGCGCGTTGGCCATGCAACTATCTTTGATCGCGAGCGGAAGGGCGCTCGCAGCCATCCCCGACTGTTCCTAGGGATCAGTTTAGCTGTCACGCGCTGCCGCGGGCAACCGGCGCACGGAATCTGGCCGTTCTTTCGTGTACTTCGGCGGCTCCTAATGCCCAAAACTGACACCCCAGTGGACACCCGGTCGAGAGGGCGAGCGATGGCCATGGTGATGATACCCGTGATAAGGGAACGGTGGAGCAACGAAGTGATGCTCTTCGATGATTACAGGGCTCGGTGGACCGACCACTTGGGCGGTCGGAAGTGGAGTTTGCTGCATGGCTTGGATCACCGCGTCGCTGACTCCGGCATCGCGGAGCGTGATCAGGTCGTGTACGCTGGGCGGGCCGGCGACTCCGTTCGCGCGCAGATGCGTCGTGATCACATTATCACTCAGCCCGGCCTGCGACATGGCGATCACGTCATGCATGGCAACCGCTCCGGCAATCCTGCGTCCCATGCGCTGCTCGATGATCTCGGCCGATCGAGCCGCCTCGTAGTCGATCGTGTCGCCCACCGCCGCGCCCGCCAACGCGCCCACGGCTGTTCCGATCAACGCACCGCTGGCGGCGTCGCCGTTGTGCTGTCCGATCGCGGCACCGCCCAGCGCGCCAGTTAATGCGCCCAAGGTCGCCCCACGTTCTGCGTAACTCGTCGCGTGACAGCCGCCAGCGACGGCGAGGATCGACAGCGACATTAGTTCAGCTAACCAAACTTTCATAAACGCTCCTTGGCGATCCGCGGGGCGAGATAATCTCAGCATCCGAGTTCCCGGTCAAGACGGGAACACGTTCGCTAGCAGTACGTGGCCGTTCGCTCCGCGAACGGAAATCTTCCAAGTACGGCGTGCGCCGAAAATCAGTTCCCGACTTTCCGTTCGCGGAGCGAACGGCCACGTACTACTTTCCACGCGGGACGAATCCTTTTAGAACGGTTGTAAACGATATTGAAACCTCGACTACACCCTCCGCCGCGATGAACCAACACCACAACATCCGCGTCGACGCACCCAGTCGTCTGCACTTCGGACTGCTTTCCTTTGGGAACCTGGAGGTGCGACAGTTTGGCGGCGTGGGGGTGATGATTGACCGCCCCGGTGTAAAACTTCGCGTTCAAGCGGCGGATGCGTTGGAGATCAATGGCCCGTTGCAAGATCGTATTCGGGATGCGGCGTCGCAGTGGTCCGAGTCTTCCAGCAACGTGAGCGAACTACGCTGCAAGATCGAGCTGCTTTCCGCGCCGCGGCTACACTCGGGGCTGGGAGTGGGGACGCAGTTGGCGCTGGCAGTGGCTGCTGGACTGAACGCCTTTCACGATCGCGCGACTCCGTCGGTCGAGGATCTTGCCCAGAGCGTCGGTCGAGGGCTGCGGTCGGCCGTTGGGACTTATGGGTTTGTCGCTGGCGGGCTGATTGCCGAGCCAGGCAAACTACCGACCGAAACCGTCTCACCGCTGCTCGAACGCGTCGCGTTGCCGAGCGAGTGGCGGTTCGTCCTCGTGTCGCCAGCCAGTGGTGTTGGGCTGCACGGAACGACGGAGCAAACCGCGTTCGACCAGCTGCCTCCGGTTCCCGCTGCGGTGACCGGGCAACTGACAGACTTGATGTGCGAACGGATTCTCCCCGCCGCCAAGTCAGCGAGCTTCTCGGAATTCAGCGACGCCGTCTACGACTTCGGCTTTCTGGCGGGCAGCTGCTTCGAATCGGTTCAAGGCAGCGCGTATAACGGCCCGGAACTGGAAAGGCTGGTCAGACACATTCGAGCGAGCGGCGTGCGAGGCGTCGGGCAGAGTTCGTGGGGGCCGACGATCTTTTCGATTTGTGAAAGCGAATCAACCGCGTTTGCACTTGCAGATAACTTGCATTCGCAAGACTGGGGCGGCGAGTACGACATTGTGATTGCGAGCGCTGACAACCGCGGTGCGCGTGTGAGTATCGACGCGGCGGGCCTGTAGCCCCAGCGGGTTGCCGCCGGTAAGATTCACGTACGATGGCCTCCCAAGGCCGTCGAATGACTGTCTCACGACGGCCTTGGAAGGCCATCGTACAGAAGGCAATCCGTGTCGGTGGAAATCTATGGCTGAACTCGGAGTAAACATCGATCACGTGGCGACGGTCCGGCAAGCTCGCCGGACCTACGAGCCGGACCCTGTCTGGGCGGCTACCCTGGCCGAGCTTGGCGGCGCGGACGGGATCACGATTCATCTGCGCGAAGATCGACGCCACATCCAAGACCGCGACTTGACCGTGCTGCGCGAAACGGTGACCGTGAAACTCAATCTGGAATTGGCTTGTGTCGAAGGAATCCTCGATCTTGCCTGTCAGGTGCGTCCCGAGCAAGGAACATTGGTTCCGGAGAAACGTGAGGAAGTCACGACCGAGGGCGGGCTCGATGTCGTCGCGAATCGTGAAGCAGTGGCTCGCGCCATCGACCGGCTGCGAGATGCCGGCATCGTCGTCAGCCTGTTCCTCGATCCCGATGCAGCGCAAATCGATCTTGCCGCTCAACTCGGCGCTCACGCCGTCGAATTGCATACCGGTCAGTACGCACTTGCCAAAGGCGAGCTACGGCAGCAGGAACTTGCCAAACTCGTCGTCGCCGGCCAGCACATCACGGATCTCGGCATGACGCTTCATGCCGGACATGGCTTGAATTATCAGAACGTGAAACCGGTCGCGGGGATCGCGTCGATGCACGAGCTGAACATCGGTCACAGCATCGTGTCACGAGCCATCATGGTCGGCATGGAGCGCGCCGTGCGGGAAATGAAGGCGCTGATCTCATCGTAATGGTCGAATCGGTTCCCTCCCTTTGCCAGCCCGCGCGACACCCCTTATCATGTTGGGCAGTCCGGCCGCCGCAGCCGCCGATTCCGATTCTTCCCTCTTCAACCGACGCATTGCCATGTCTCGAAAAGGCTCCGATTTCGCTGGTTTGTCTGTTGCCATTATTACTCCGTTCAAAGACGGGCAAGTCGACTACGATGCCTTGCGAGCCCAAGTCGACTTTCAGATCGAGGCCGGCACGGTCTGTCTGGTTCCCACCGGAACAACGGGCGAATCCCCGACACTCTCGCACGAAGAACACGAACGCGTGATCTCGGCCGTTGTCGAAGCGGCGCGCGGTCGAGCCAAGGTGATGGCCGGGACCGGCTCGAACAGTACGGCGGAAGCTTTGCGGCTGACAAAGTGGGCCGCAAAGGCGGGTGCCGACGCGGCGTTGCTGGTCGCTCCTTATTACAACAAGCCAACGCAACAAGGATTCTACGAACACTACAAGGCGGTTGCGGAAGCGGTCGACATCCCGCTTTGCATTTACAACATTCCGGGACGGACGGGCAAGAACATCGAACCCGAGACCATCGCGAGACTCGGCGAAATCCCGAACATTACGATGGTCAAAGAAGCGACCGGATCGTTGGATCAAGCGTCTCAAGTGCTCGCCACGACCGATCTGACGTTGCTCAGCGGCGACGACAGTCTCACACTGCCTCTGCTGTCGGTGGGTGGCGAAGGGGTGATCTCCGTTGTCGGTAATATCGTGCCGAAAGACATGATTGCTCTGGTCGATGCATTTAACGCCGGTGACAGCGTCAAGGCCCGCGAGTGGCATCTCAAACTCTTCTCACTCTGCCGGGATATGCTCGGCATCGCCACGAATCCGATCCCAGTGAAAGCCGCGATGCAGATGCTCGCGCGCGACACCGGCGATCTGCGTTTGCCCATGACACCGCTGGACGAACAAGCCCGACACAAGCTGCAAGCTACGCTTGTCGCATACGGTTTGTTGTAGTGCCGCCGCCGCTCTCGCGAATCGTTCTCTGCTAGCTAACGGTTTCTAACGATTGCGAAGCTTAATCGTTGTGCGCGCAACGTCACAACGATGGTCGTTTCTTCTTGTCCGCAAAGCACTTGATTGATATGCCCGATCGGCAAGGAACTACAGGTGTTTTATGGACTTGCAAAAAACTTCCCTGATCTGAAAACTTGAGCTAAAGTTCAAGTGTCGCTCAAACGGAAGCACCGGCCTGCGATAACCACACAGCGGGGCAGCGGAAACATCATGAATTGCACTGACTTAGCCAAACGAATCGAAGAGATCCGCCCTGGGGCTGATGCACGCGACGTGGCTCGTTTGTGTCTGTTGCTGTCAAACTCGGCCAACGACATCGATCTGCTGGCGGAAGATTCCAAGCTTACTACTGCCTGGAAAGAGATGGACCTGCGACTCCAGGCGGCAACCGACCAGCATGCTGCGATGACGGAAGAGTTAGAGTGTCTGGCCCGGAGTGATCCGCAAAAGTTCAATCCCGAGCAAATCTGGATCTTGATCCGGGCGATTAAAGTGCAAAGCCAGATTCTTCAACTGTACGTCGGTGAGCCCGTGCTTGACGTCTGAGCGGATGTCGGTCGGCTAAAAGAGTAGCAGAAGTCATGAGACTTCTGGATTTCCGAACTCTCACGAGTCCGTCTACCCGAGGTCATAAGTTTGACCACACACTAGTCGGTGGCTGCTAGGGCGATCTATAATCGGATCAGCGTCCTAATGGACGAACCCACCCGATGAATTGAGGCCCAGCCATGCCGGTCGAAATGAAGCTGTCTCGGATCATCATCAGCGAGATCAACGAGCAGCAGGTGATCTACCTGAAAGAAGTCGGTGGGGATCGACAGTTTCCAATCTTGATCGGCATCTTCGAGGCAACCAGCATCGATCGCCGCGTCAAATCCGACAAGCCGCTGCGCCCACTCACGCATGATCTGCTCGTGGCCGTCGTGGATGCCTTGGGCGGAGAACTCGACAGCGTCGTTATCAACGATCTGCGCGAACACACTTACTACGCCAAGCTTCGCATTCGTGTCGATGGCGAACTCATCGAGATCGACTCGCGTCCCTCGGACGCCATCGCCGTCGCCGTCACGTGCGAGCCGCGCCTGCCGATCTATGTCTCGGAAGAGGTGCTCAACGAAGTGCTCGATTAGACGGAACGCCGTTCGACGTGTCCCTCAATGCAGCACGTCCGCGAATGCTTGCTGAAGCCGCGTCAGTGCCTCGGCCGCCCGCTTGCCGTCGACCACGACATTGACGCGCACTTCACTCGTATTGATCATCTCGACGTTGATGCCCGCCTTCGCCAATGCGTTGAACGTGCGAATCGCGACTCCCGTATGACTTCGCAAGCCAACTCCCGAAACGGAGAGTTTCGCAATATCCGGGCTGCTCGTGACGCCTTCGCAGTTGAACGTCGCGGCGAGACGATTCGCGACGGCGACGCTCTCGGCGAGTTTTGCGTTAGGGACCGTGAAACTAAGGCTCGCTTGCCCGTCGTGGCCGTTGTAGCTTTGCACAATCATATCGACAAAGATCCCTGCCGCCGCAACTTCATCGAAGACTTTCGCGGCAACACCGGGAGTATCCGGGACACCGCTGATCGAAATGCGAGCTTGACCTTCGTCGAGCGTAATCCCGTCGATCGTCAGCTCTTCCATGTCGACGCCACGCAGGTGAGTGATTACATCAGCCGGATCTCGAGTCTGCGCCGTTGCCTCGACTTCGATGGCGGGAATCGCAGCTGGCTCTTGCTCCAACTTAAAGATCTGATGGACGGCCCGCAGCGCCCTCTGGGCCTCATCGCGGGCGACAAGGACCGAGATCTTGATCTCGCTCGTTGTGATCATTTGGATGTTGACGCCAGCGTCCGCTAAGGCGTGGAACATTTTGTCGGCAACTCCGGTCTGACGCGCCATGCCGAGCCCGACCACTGACACCTTGGCGACTTTGTCATCGTGCGTGACTCGATCTGCTCCGACAACTGTGGCACCTTCGTTGACGGCTTCCAACGTTGCTCGCAGCTCGTTCTTGGGAACCGTAAACGAGACGTCGGCCTTTCCCTGTTCGCCAACGTTTTGCACAATCATGTCGACCGAGATGTTGCGTTTGGCGATCCGCGAAAAGATCTCCAAGCTGCTCCCTGGTTTGTCGGGCACACCGAGGATGCTGATCCGCGCTTCGTCTTTCAACAGCGCCGCACCACATACCGGCTGATCCGCTGATTCCGGTTCGGCGACGATCATCGTTCCCGGAGCGTCGCTCAGACTGCTGCGCACATGGATCGCGACACGGAACTTCTTGGCGAATTCGATCGACCGATTGTGCATCACTCCCGCGCCGAGACTGGCGAGTTCGAGCATTTCGTCATAGCTGATGCGGCTGACGCGACGCGCCTCGGGCAAGACCCGCGGATCGGTCGTGTACACCCCGTCGACGTCGGTATAGATTTCGCACGAGTTCGCGTTCAAGACGGCAGCTAGTGCAACGGCCGTCGTATCGCTGCCTCCGCGCCCTAGTGTCGTGATGTTAAGGTCTTCATCAATTCCTTGGAATCCGGCGGCGATCACGATGTTCCCTTCGTCCAGCAACCGCTGCATCCGTTCGGTCGAAATCGACTTGATGCGAGCTTTCGTGTGGCTGCTGTCGGTGCGGATGCCAATCTGTGCGCCGGTCAAACTAACGGCCTGATGTCCCAGCGAGTGAATGGCCATCGCCATCAGGGCCACACTGACTTGCTCGCCCGTTGACAGCAACATGTCCATCTCGCGGGCCGATGGCTGATCCGTGATTTGACTCGCGAGGTCAACGAGCAAGTCCGTATTCTTGCCCATCGCGCTAACGACCATGACAACTTGATGGCCTTGTTGCTGCGCGCGAATTGCCTTGCGGGCCGCTGCCAGGATCTTTTGGCTGTCGGCAACACTGGTTCCGCCAAATTTTTGAACGATGAGGGGCATGGGATTTTCGATTGGTGATTGTTGATTTTCGATTTGAGCCGTTGAAACAGTTGCCTGGAGCGAGCTTGAGCCGGGCGAGACTAGCCGAGAAAGAATTTCATCAGCTTCCAACCTTCCGTGAAGTCCAGCGTTGATGCTTCGGCAGAGATCTCGTCATAGGTGGCCAGACCATCGCGTTCGATGCCCGACCCGGCGATTGCGAACGGCACAAAGCCGTGGCTGTGCGTCTTGGTGCGGATCGGTGTGGGATGGTCGGGCGAAACGAGAATGCGGTACTCGCCGCGGCAGCGCAGCTCGTCAAGCAGCGGACGCACGATGTGCTGGTCGATCTCTTCCAACGCTTTGATCTTAGCCACGGCATCGCCTTCGTGCGAGGCTTCGTCCGGCGCTTCGACATGCACACAGATAATGTCGGTCGAATCAAGGGCCTCGATGGCGTAACGCCCCTTCGCGGCATAGTCCGTGTCGGTGTAACCAGTCGCGCCGGGAACTTCGATCCGATCCCAACCAATCAACGCCGCCAAGCCTCGCAATAGGTCAACCGCAGTGATCATCTTGCCGGACTTGCCGTACACGTTTTGAAACGGCTGCAGGCTCGGAGCCTTTCCGAGCCCCCACAGCCAGACGTTCGTCGCCGGCAGCTGGCCTGCCGCGCGACGAGCCACGTTGACCGGGTGATCGGCGAAAACTTCAATGCTGCGGCTCATCAAATCGGTCAGCAAATCGCTGCCGGGACCACGTGGATAATCCTCGGCGATCGATTTGTCGGTCCGATCGTGTGGAGGCGTGGTGCGCGTATCCCTTCCGAAGGGTGCCGGCTGCATGGCACCGCGATACAGAAGCAGGTTCCGATAGCTGACGCCGGGAACGAACTCCAGCGGGCCTTCAACGAGCTGTTGCTGAGCAACGGCGAGCAGCTGCTTGGCCTCCGCAGTGGAGACATGCCCGGCCGTGAAGTCACGCATGATCTGATCTTCGACCGTCACCAAATTGCAGCGGATGGCCCAATCTTCCGGTCCCAGCTCGATGCCTTGCGCGGCGGCTTCCAGCGGAGCGCGACCGGTGAAGTTGACGTTCGGGTCGTAACCCAACAGGCTCAAATTGGCGACATCCGAACCGGGCGGCAGGTGTGCTGGGACATTGTTCGCCCGCCCGACGACGCCGGATTCGGCGATCTCGTCCATGGCTGGCACGTTGGCCTGCTGGAGAGGTGTCTTTCCGTTCAACGAGTCTTGCGGCTCGTCGGCACAGCCGTCGGGAATGATGATGGCGTACTTCATGGTCCGTTTACCCAAGGAGAATCGCTCCAAAATAGCAAACGGACCACGCGTCGGCTATGGGCGCTTTCTTTGGACTGCGGGGACTTGTCACCGCTTTGGCATTTTGCACGCCGTACTCAATCCCGGTCGTCACTTCAACCGATGTAAGGTCGCACGTTGGTCTGCCGCGGGAAAATTCTAAAGCGGCGACAAGTCGCCGCACTCCAGATGGCGGCTATGGGCGGGCGCGGCCTGTTACCGGATACGCTGTGTCCTGAAAACCCTTGCCGCTGTGTTCGCCCGTCGGCACGAGACTGTCGACGAACGCTTCGTCCTTGTCGGTGATCGCAAGCTGGAGACACGCGATGTTGTCGTCGAATTGCTCCATCGTCCGCGGGCCGACGATGACGGAGCTGATGATCGGATTCGCCAGGCACCACGCCAGCGCGAACTGGCTGGCGGCGAACCCTCGCTTCGCGCAGTAGCCAGCGAGTTCCGCGGCAACTTCAAGGCTCGCCTCACGCCACTCAGCCTGTAACATCCGGGCATCCTTCCTCGACGCGCGAGTCCCTTCCGCCGGTTGCTCGCCCGGCTTGTACTTGCCCGTCAGAATCCCGCGTGCCAGCGGACTGTAGGTGACGACGCCGACACGGTGTTCCTTGCACAGCGGCAGCAGTTCGACTTCGATATCGCGATTCACGATGTTGTACAGCGGCTGGACGCAGCAGTAACGATCGAGATTCAGTTTGTCGCTGGTCCACAAGGCTTCGCACAACCGCCACGCGCGAACATTGGAGCAAGCGATGTAGCGGACCTTGCCCGAGCGGACCATGTCGTCCATCGCCCGCAGCGTCTCGTCGACCGGCGTGTCGTTGTCGGGGGCGTGGGCATAGTAGACGTCGATGTGATCCGTGACGAGCCGCTTGAGACTGGCGTCGAGTGCGTCCATCAAATGCAATCGCGACAGACCCTTATCGTTCGGGCCGTCCCCCATCGGATTACGGCCTTTGGTCGCCACGACGACTTGATCGCGACGGCCCGCAATCGCTCGCCCCACAACACTCTCCGACTCGCCGCGGCTGTACATATCGGCCGTATCGACGAAGTTAACACCCAGATCGAGCGCCTTGTGAATGATCTTCGCCGAGTCGGCCTCGTTGGTCGGGCCGCCGAACATCATGGTCCCCAAACAAACCGGCGAGACTCTCACTCCCGTGCGTCCCAACAAGCGATACTCCATCGTCTATCTCCTCGAACTTTGTGCTGATTTACGAGCCAGTCATTGTGTTCGCGAACTCAGCTTGCAACCAGCCCCCGGAATGAGTTCGTCAATCACACGGTCGGCGGTGACTGGGCGTTGGTGACTGGGCGTTGGTGACTGGGCGTTGGTGACTGGGCGTTGGTGACTGGGCGT
>JAQBZB010000010.1 GCA_027622275.1 Planctomycetota bacterium
ACCATCGTCGGCGTACGACTCAGGGCCAGCGTATCTGGCTAAGATTTCGCTGTAAGACTCTTTCATTCTTAACTCCAAACCGGTTTATCCCGGCGTTTTCATAGCCTGCGGTTCTCTCGAAGTTCACGAGAACCGCAGGCTATCGCCAGGCGGCTGATGAATAATCCGGGCTAATTCTTCCTCTTCTTAAAACCTTCACGCGGATCGTCGTGGTCGTAGTCAGCGATCCGCCAATCGTTCCCCACTTTCAAGAAGGTAACGCGGACAAACCGCGGCACATGCCGCCCGTTGATCAATCCCGATTGATCACTGGCGACCACAACCACATTAAAACTCGTGACCGCACGTGGCGGAGACTCCTCGGCAAAGACTTCGATCTCCAGGTTCCGCTTGATCGTTACCTGTTCGAACTTGTACTTCGGCATCTCGGCCGCGGCGCGCTGACGGACCGCGGCCTTGCGAGGGTGCAGATGTGCCAGGACTGCGTTGACATCGTTACGTTCGACGTCCGCCGCGATCTGATAAAGCGTCGCTTTGACCCGCTGCCGCTCGGAGTTCCAGAATCTGCCGGCGACCAGCACGGCGGCCACGCTGGTAATAATCGCGAGCATGATGTACAGCTCGATCTTGCGGCCGGTTTGCAGCCAAATGGCACCGAACACAACCGCCGTGATGCCGCCCAGCACCAACACCGTCGTCGGATTCTCCAGCAACCAACTCATACGGCCGCCTCGTTTTGAGACGCTGTAGAATCGGGCTGGCGATTTCTCCGCTTGTGGTTTCGCCATAAGTTGAACCACGCCACCGACAGCACGAGGCCAAGCACGGCGTACAATGGCCAGAGCGTGATTTGCGTCGCGGTTCGCGGATCGACTTGTTGCCCGCTGATGTTGACCTGTTGCGTCGCGACTTGTTGCGCCACTTGGAGGCGAGCTTCGGAGTTGCGTTCGATCTGAGCTTGCCGCGCCGCAAACTTCGGGCCAGCCAGCAGCAACGCAATCGCACCCGCCGTGCAGAAGAGATAGACCCAATACCAGGGCGAATCGGTAATCGACGATCGGGTGGAAGCAGAGGGAGCATTCATGTTGGTCGCATTATAGGCAAGTTATGACGACAGAGTAATCGGATCGCATTCGACATCGTGGGCGGCAGTTCTTATAATGCGAGGCGTCAGCGCGACGCTGATCCCCCACCCTCCTCCACCCACCGGTCCCCACCCGATGTTTCGTGCAACTCGATCTGGCGTCACCGGCCTTGTGCTGACTCTCGGTTTGTCGGTGTTGTGCGGTTGGAGTCTCGCGGACATCGAAGTGAGTCCCGCCTCGGTCTTGCTCGACCGCCCCGAGTCGTCGCAGCAACTTCTCGTCAGCGTCCCGCAACTCGATCGAACGACGATTGATGTGTCGCGCGAGGCGAGCTATGAGATCGCACACCCCGATGTCGCACGGATCGAACCAACTGGTCTCGTCCATCCGCTGCGTGACGGACAGACCGAGATCATCATTCGCCACAATGCGGAAGAAATCCGCGTGCCGCTCGAGGTGCGGCATCTGGGCGATCCCGAGCCGGTGTCGTTCCGCGACGAGATTGTTCCCTTGCTAACGAAGGCACGCTGCAATGCCGGCGGTTGTCATGGCAAAGCCGAGGGGCAAAACGGTTTCAAGCTAAGCATCTTCGGCTTCGACGCCGCCGCCGACTTTGCGGCAATCGTCAAGGAAGGCCGTGGGCGAAGAATCTCCGTGACGGCACCGGAGCGAAGTCTGTTGCTGCGAAAGGGAGCCGCTGTGATTCCGCACGGCGGCGGACGAAAGATCGAACCGGACAGTTATCAGTACGCACGATTGAAACGCTGGATCGCTGAGGGGGCCGGATTCGATGATCTCGATTCGCGAAGCAGCCGAATCGCGGCGATTGAAGTCGAGCCGCGGCAACAAAGCCTGCTCGCTGGTGGATCGCAGCAGATTCGCGTCACCGCAATCGATAGCCGTGGCAACCGGCGCTGCGTGACGGCCGAAGCCGAATACGAATCCAATGCCGGTTCGATCGCGGAGGTCGATCAACGCGGTTTGGTCGAGGCGAGTGACATTCCTGGCGAGGCCGCGATTTTGGTGCGCTATCTTGGGCACGTTGGCGTCAGCCGCATCACCCTGCCCCGCCCCAACGTCGAGTTCCAACGTCCGCCGGAAGCCAACTTCGTCGATGGTCTTGTTTGGGACAAGCTCCGGCGGCTCGGCATCGAACCGAGCGAATTGGCCGACGATGCTACCTTCCTGCGGCGAGTCTATCTCGACACCATCGGCACGCTGCCGACGTCTCTTGAAGTTCGTGAGTTTCTCGCGGACAACGCGTCGGATAAACGGACACGTGTCGTCGATCGATTGCTCGACCGCGACGAGTACGTCGATTACTGGACGATGCGTTGGCTCGATGTGTTGCGCGCCGACCAGTTGCAAATCTCGCCGCAAGGCACGGTCGCCATGCAACGCTGGTTGCGGCGTCAGTTCCGCGAGAACCGGCCCTTTGACGAGTTCGCCCGCGAGCTGTTAACCGTTCAAGGGAATACGACCGACGAAGGCCCCGCTTCGTTTTACAAGATCCTGAACAAGCCCGATGAAGCCAGCCGCGCGATCAGCCAGTTGCTGTTGGGGGTGCGGATCGAGTGTGCTCAATGTCACCATCATCCCTCGGAGCGTTGGAGCCAGACGGACTACGTCGGACTGGCCGGCTTCTTTACCGGGGTGAAGCTCAAGAAGCTTCCCAACGGCAACGAGGCCGTTGTCTCGCTTGGCGGCACGGATCTGCCGCATCCTCGCAGCGGTGAAACGATCGCCGCGCGACCACTCGGCGGCGAGCCCGCTGACTTTACTTCGATCAGCGATCGACGGATCGCCTTGGCGGCTTGGATGACGTCCGATTCGAATCCTTTCTTCGCCAAAGCCATCGCGAATCGGCTGTGGGCCCATTACTTCGGGCGCGGGCTCGTTGAACCGATCGATGATATGCGGGATACGAATCCGGCGTCGAACGAACCGCTCCTCGACGCCTTGGCCGGGCACTTGCACGAGGTCAAGTACGACCTGAAGGCGTTCACGCGGACACTGCTGCAGTCACGCGTTTACCAACTCAGCTCGCAGTCGAACGCCTCGAACGAGAGCGACCTTCAGAACTTCTCCCACGCCGCCTACAAAACGCTGCCCGCCGAAGTTTTGCTCGATGCGATCAGCCAATGCACCGAGATCCCCGAGAAGTTCAACGGCTGGCCGGATGGTTATCGTGCGATTCAGGTCTGGGACAACCGGATGCCGTCGTATTTCTTTCGCATCTTTGGCCGACCGGTGCGGGCCAGCGTTTGCGAGTGCGAGCGAAGCGGTGAGCCAAGCATTGCCCAATCGCTGCATTTGTTGAATTCGCCCGAAATCATGGTCAAGGTGCAGGATCGGCACGGAAAAGCTCGCAAATTAGCCAGTTCCGATTTGACGGCCGATGCGATTATCGACGAACTATATCTAAGCATGTTATCGCGGCTGCCGAGTAGCGAAGAGCGGTCGCTGATGCGGCAACCGTTTGGCGACCCCGATTCTGATCGCCGCGCGGCAGTCGAAGATATACAATGGGCGTTGCTCAACTCGAAGGATTTCATGTTCAATCATTAGGCGCTGACGTACGATGGCCTTCCAAGGCCGTCGGCTCTGGTGTTCGATGGCCCTGGAAGGCCATCGTACAAAGGAACAAACGCAAAGGCACGAACGATGTGGAAGATCAATGTTGGTTCACGGCAGGAGAACTTCTGTGACGGAATCTCTCGTCGTCACGCGCTACGGCTCGGTGCGACCGGCTTGTTCGGCAGCTTGACGCTGCCGCGGCTGCTGGAATTGGAAGCCAAAGCCGCGACGCCCGGTGGAGCGAAGGCCAAATCTTGCATATTTCTCTTTTTAGAAGGCGGCCCTCCACATCAAGATATGTGGGACCCCAAGCCGGACGCACCGGAAGAGATTCGTGGCCCCTTCCGGCCCATCAACACGAACGTCCCCGGCACCGTTGTCACCGATCAACTGCCGCTGTGTGCCCAGATCGCCGACAAGTACACGATCCTCCGCAGCCACAGTCATCGCGATAACGGACATTCGACGGGTTATCACTATGTCATGACGGGACGTCGCGCCAACTTCGCCGACGGCGACAATCCAGTTCCGAACAACGATTACTTTCCGTCCGTCGGTTCGATCGTCGCGCGAGAACTGGGCGCAAGAAGTACCGTTCCGCCGTACATCAACTTGCCGCATCCAATGGCTGGTGGCGGACCGGGCTTCTACGGAGCCGAGTACGCTCCGTTTGTCATCGAGTCGGACCCGACTCAGCCGGACTTCGAGGTGAAAGATCTTCAGCCCATTACCGGATTGTCGCCAAGCCGGATCGCGAGGCGGCGCAAGTTGTTGGACGGCATCGACGCGTTGGAGCGCGGCGTTCAGGGACGCGCGAAGACGATGTCGACCTACTACGAGAAAGCACAAAGCCTGATCACGTCGCCCGACGCGAAGAAGGCGTTCGACATTCATGCCGAACCGGAAGCCGTGCGGGAACGGTATGGCTACACCCAGATTGGCCAGTGCGCGCTGCTCGCCAGACGCCTGGTCGAAGGTGGTTGCCGGTTCGTCGGAGTGGATGCGCCGGGCTGGGATGTCCATTTCAATTGCTTCCCCAGTTTGCAGACCGATCTGATTCCGTACGCCGACCGTGCCTTCAGTGCCTTGGTCACCGACCTTGAAGAGCGCGGCCTGCTCGACGAGACACTCGTTGTCATGATGGGCGAGATGGGACGCACGCCGCGCGTCAACGCGCAAGCTGGCCGCGATCATTGGTCGATGGCCCAGGCGGTCATCTTTGCCGGAGGTGGCACGAAACCGGGACAAGTGATCGGCGCGACCGACGCACAAGCCGCGGCTCCGACGACGGAGCCGATCGGCGTCAACGACGTTCTGCGAACCATCCACACACTGTTGGGAATCAACCCCGACCGGCAGTATTACGGTCCCCTCGGCCGTCCCGTCCCGCTGGTGGACGGCGGCAAGACGATTCGTGAATTGGTTTGATTCCAGCTCGGAGTTCGCCGCATGACGCTTCGCTCAGGCGTGAAGAGATCGCTCGCAACTCGTCTCGTTGGAACCATCGCACTTGGCCTTCTGTTTGGCGCATCGGCACCCGCGCAGCAGCAAGCGCCTGCGATCGGTTACATGTACCCGTCGGGTGGGCAAGCCGGAACCACAGTCGATGTCGTGCTGGGAGGATACGACTGGACGCCGGACATCGAGTTGTTTGTCCATGATCCTCGGATCGGCCTTGAATTCACTGGATCGCCGGGCCCGGTCATCGTTCCCGAGCCGCCCTACTGGTTCGAGAAGAAAGCACGCCGCGGCCCATTCCCCTTGCCTCGCGAGACACCGGCCAAGCTGACGATCCCCGCCGATGTGAAGCCGGGCGTTTATCGCTGGCAAGCCGCGAACGCGAATGGCGCGACTGCCACCGGCCGGTTGATGGTCTCGGCACACCGCGAGGTTCGGGAGCAAGCGGAGCGGACGGAGCCACAAATGTTAGACTCGCTCCCCGTTATCGTTTGCGGCCAGATCATCAAGATCGAGGAGGTCGATCGCTTTCGTTTCGTCGCGCCGCACGATGGTCCGATCACGTTGTCGCTCGAAGCGGCCGCAATCGGTTCGCCGCTGACGGCAGGTGTTGAAGTGCGAAACGCAAGTGGGCAACTCGTGGCGGAAGCGACCGACACGGCGGGGGACGATCTTCGCGTCACCTTCGCCGCCAAACTTGACCAACCCTACGTCGTCAGCATTTTCGACATCGACTTTCGCGGCAACCGGTCGTTTGTCTACCGGATGGCTTTCACGCCGGGTCCGCAAGTCGTCGCGACGATCCCCGCCGCGGGAAGACGCGGTGAAACTCGCGACGTCGAATTCGTCGGCTACGGAGTTGCCACCGGCGGCGCGAAGCTTGAATCCCTAACTCGCTCGGTGACGTTTCCCGATGGACCGGCGGACTCGTTCGCCATGCGCCTCGAAACGCCGTTCGGAGTCAGTGAGCCTGTCGCGCTGTTGCTCAGTGATATCCCAGAAGTCGTCGAGGCGGCGCGTCGCGGTGACGAAGCCATTCCACTTTCGATTCCATCGGCGGTGACGGGCGTGCTCGATCAACGCTATGGTGCTGATCGGTATGTTGTTGAGGGCAAGCAGGGCGAGACCTGGGCGATCGAGCTGCGGGCGGAAGCGGTCGGCTCGAAGCTGGATGTCGCGCTGAGCGTGCTTGATGGACAGGGCAAAGAGCTGAAGCGATCCGACGATCTGACGGGCACGACCGACGCGGGATTGGAGTTTGTCGTACCGGCCGATGGGAGCTACGAGTTCATCGTCAGCGATTCATCCTTGCAAAGCGGCAACCGTGCCGCGGTCTATCGGCTGGCCGTGCGTCCGGCGGAACTGGGCTTCACGTTGAGCGGCCCCGAGTTCGTCACGTTACCGCTTGGCGGCAAGGCTTCGTTGGCGATCACGGCAACTCGCGCCGCTGGATTCGCGGAGCCGATCCGCCTGCGGATTGAAGGCTTGCCGGTGAGTGTGAGCATTCCGGATGAAACAGTCATCGCCGCCGGGCAGAGCGATGTGAAGATCGAACTTTCCACCGCGGCCGAGGCCGGAACGGTGGCCGCCAAGCTGCAAGTGGCGGGGCAAGCCCGGATCGGCGAGCGGGATGTGGTGAAGCGACTGGAGCCGGTCTTGTTGGCCGTCACCATGAATCCGCCGTTCTCCGTCGATGCGGAAGGCAAGGACGACGTGACCAAGTGGCCGCGCGGCACGACGTTTCCCGGTCCCGTCTTGATTCAGCGGGACGAGGGATTCGCCGGCAACATCGTGCTGGAGATGGCTGCCCGGCAGGGGCGTCATCGGCAGGGAATCCGTGGCCCCGAATTGACCGTCCCGCCCGATGTCGATCGCATCTTGTACCCGGTCTTTCTCCCCGAGTGGCTCGAGACGACACGCACATCGCGAATGGTCGTCAACGGCGTCGCTCAGGTCGCGGATCCGAAAGGGCGAGTCCGCTACTTGTCGAGCAAGCTGAAAACCCGCATCGGCTTTCTGCCCACCGGCGCGTTGCTCAAGATCGATTGCGAGGTGCCGGAGATCGAAGCTGCGTCGAATCAACCCTTCGACATCCCGTTGACGATCAATCGCGCCAAGAACCTCTTCGAACCGGCACATATCGAACTTGTCGACGACCGCGAGAGCCAGGGACTTCACGCTGCCGAGGGACTGACAGTTGCGGGAAGCCAATCGCACGCAGTGCTCTCCGTGACGCCGCTGTTGGCAACCGGCTTCGTTGGCGAGAGGAAGATCACGATTCGCGCGACGGTGCTGCAAAACGAACAGTATCCCGTCGTTTCCGAGACGCAAGTGCTGGTGGTGTTCGGCGGCGTGACCGTCGCCGGTCGCTGAGCCTCCGGTGACGCCGTCGTCCGTCCGGTGTTTCAAGCGGTTTTCTGGTCGGACGAGGGCGTCCAACCTACAAACGGTATCATTTCTAACATGACAGAATTGATCCACCCGGTTGTCCGAGTTGTTACAATGAGATCGTACCTACTTCATGCCGCGAATTGAGGCCCAGGTGAGAATGAGTACCGTTCTGAAACTGACGACTGCCGAATACGACGAGATGGTCGCCAAAGGCGCGTTCGATGGACTACAGAAGCGGATTGAATTGATCAACGGAGTCATCGTCGAAATGAATCCCGCAGGACCGGTGCATGATGATCTTATCGAATTCCTGAACCAATGGTCGGTAAGGAATACAGATCCCGAGGAAGTTCGCGTTCGTATCCAGAGCGGGTTGAGCCTGCCTGAACTTGACAGCCGCCCGGAGCCGGATGTGCTGTGGGTCAAGGGACGTCGCTATCGCGACCGGCACCCTGTCGGTGGCGATGTTCTTCTGCTGATCGAAGTTGCCGACAGCAGCTTGAAGTCGGATCGTGACACGAAGGCGGCGTTGTACGCCAAAGCCGGTATCATCGAATACTGGATTGCGAACGTCGCCGACGAAGTGATCCACGTCTACCGGGAACCGGCGGAATACGGATACAAGATGCAGTTCACGGTGGGCAGCGACAACGACCTGACCCCGTTGGCTCAGCCGGCTGCCGTCCTGAGACCCGCCGAGTTGTTCGCCGACGAATGACAATCACTCCGGTCGTGCCGCCGCTGTCTAAGAACGTGTTTTGGAATTCGGTAGCGGCACGTCGCGAGCCGTCCGGTAGGAGTGCAAACGCTTGAAAACCCGAGACCGGTGGGCTTGCGCCCAGCCGCTACATCGGTCCAATGGCCCTTTGCAAAACACCTTCTAACGTCAGTTGACAACCTGGCGGTACGAATTCGGCACGATGTAATAGGTGGGGGCGGCTTGAAACCCTGGCGGCGCGTTGCGCTCGAAGTAGAGCGCGTTGTATTTCAAGGTCACGGTCGCGTTTTTCGAGTTGATGTCTTCGTGGCCGACCAGCACTCCGGTGATGGAGGGGCTGTTTTGAATCTCAATCTTCTTCTCGGTATAGATCACACCGCGGATCTCCGAAGGGTACGTGTCACTCTTGTCGCTGTCCTGCGACTCGTTGTACGGGATGCCGTTCGGATTGAAGTTGGCATTCACCAGGCTTTCGTTCAACGCCGTGTTTGTGAAAAACAGATTAAGCTGCTTGTTGCTGATCAAAGCGGGCAGGTTCGTGACCGCCGGGTCGGCGCTCGCGACGGCCGGCGCCCAGTGAATCGACCCTGCGATCTCCGAGCCGCCCTCGTTCTGGTTCAGCAGGACGAGCGTGCCCACGATCCGTGAGTTCTTGATGCTGATCTTTTGGCCGCCGCAATCGATGACGTAGATCCCCTTGGAATTCGTCATCATGGAACCGAAGGGGTTGCGGGCCGGGCTGAGCACCTGGCGGTGGAGCACTTTCACGTCGCTGGGCGCGCCTTCCTCCTGCATGATCACGTCATCGACGTACGGACGTTCATCGTAGTCATCGCAAAAGATGTATAATTCAGCCTGAGTCAACGTCCCGGTCCAAGTGACGGTTTGCGTTCCAGAGATTTTCTTCCAACTGGTGCCCGCAGTGCCCGTCTCCGTCATATCGAAATACTGTGTGCCACTGCCGGACGAGACAACCTTGAGCTTGACGGTAAAGTCATCGGTGTTGTTCTCGCTTGTGCGAACCTGGGCCTCCGTATAGTACGTGACGCCGCTCTGCAGCTTGGCGGTGACGTCCTGAGCCAGGTAATCGCCAGTGCTATTGCGGTTGTAGCAATAGAACGATCGTAAGCCGGTTTTCTTAATCACGGTGCTGATCGAAGCGGAGCAACTGACGGCGTACCACGGTGAGATACTGGTCGCGCTGGATTCCGCTCCGGGATTGGCGATCAGATTGGCATTCCAAGCTGGCAGGTCGTTGTAGTTGATCGTGGTGCCGTTAAAGGTGTAGTAACCATAGACGGTACTCACGTTGGGCATTTGCCGCGGCCAGTTTCCGCTGGTGGTCGTGGTTCCGTGCCAGACCCCGCCACTGCTGGTCTTGATCTGGTTGCCCGCTTCCGCATCGGTGTAAGCCTGCGCGTTGTTCTTCACCTTTGCGTCCTTGTTGGCGCTGACCATGCGGTTGCTCGTCACCGTACCGCCGTCGAACGTGAGGCTGCCCTCCGCTTGAACCATCGGTTCCAGGCAACGGATGCCCGGTTGCAGGGCGCGGATCTCCATTTGCAGTTTCTGTGTGAAGTTGCCGCTCTTGCCCACACCCACGATCACCACCGGATCCACCGCCGAATCATTTAGATCGCCGTCGAGGGGATCGGTGGCGGTGAAGCTGTAGAATCCATCGCCGATCACCTGGTCCGTCGCCCACGTTCCAACCGCCATCTTAGACCGCCAACTGGCATCGTTCTGGACCCGGTACCAGGCCATATCGACCGCGACCTTGGCATAGGACTGAGCATTCCGCATGTCGTTGCCGCTGTCGACTTGCCGGCGCTGCACACGAACTAGCGTCAACCCCGCCACGGCCAGCACCGCGACGATCATCGTCGTGACCAGCGTCAAGATATAGATAGAACCACGCCGTTGGACGGCACTGGCAGAGCCAGTGGCACACAATCGGCTGCGGTTGCAATGATTGACTGGGATTCTCATGCGGTTATCTTGTTTCACTTGACGACGACTGCGGTCACCTGCGCCAAATTCGAGCCGTTGCCTGTGACAGTCACGGTGATGCGCTTGACGCCCTTGTCCGTGACCGCGGTTTGCGAGAAGTTGTCCGGTTCCGCGAAGTTCACGGTGACGGAGCGCGTCAATTGGGAGCCGCCTGCGAGTGCGGTGCCTTGCTTGTCGACCGGCGGAGCATCCGACAGGTTGTGATAGTCGTCCACGTCATCGAACGTCGCCCGCGTCTCGCCGCTCTCGGGCCCAAACACCGGCGTCCCGTCGGGATTCAGATACGGCAACTCGACGATCTCGGCGAGCATGGCGTTGGCGATCATCTTGGCCCGCGCCCGGTCCTTGTTCGCCAACTGGCTGCGCGTGGCATAGCCGGCGGTATTCATCGACGTCACCAACAGGAGCCCGATGATCAGCGTCGACATGCTGACTTCCACCAGCGTATATCCGGCCCTTGGTAACGCGGCCGAGCCGCGTATCGCAATCCGACGCGGACGTTTTGACGATGCCAACTCACTGTCCCGAAGGGATGGTGGGTAGTAGCCCTGGGCTTCAGCCCAGGGGTTTGCAGGATGAACGGCACTGAGCCCCGAAGGTGGCGACACAATGAGTTCGCTTTCCCTGGTGTCGCCGCCTTCGGGGCTTCGGAGTACTTCGTGACACGCTTCCCCGGCCTGAAGGCCGGGGCTACTAGCCCCCGTCGCTTCGCGACTTTGTAAACTGCCTGACGCTGCGGTGTTGCCGGTGCGGCAAGGTCGCGCTCGGCGAGCGAGACCTACTTTCGAAACAAAGCCTAGTTGGACAGCGCCACTTTCGCACGAACGGCAACAAATACAAGCTCGAAGCGCAAGCGAGTGTGTTTGCTGTAAGACACCCACTCGCTTGCGCTTCGAGCTTGTATTCCCGGAAAAGTGGCGCTGTCCAATTAGTTTCATCAAAGTCACTCCGTCACGCACGAGGCCGGCTGAATACTTCCGTACGCGTCTGCACGGCGGAGGACGTATCGTTGCCGGTCTGCAGCTTGATCCCGACGCTGGTCACGACATATTTGCGGGCCGCCCAGTCCAAGGCGCGTTGCAGCAAAGTCAGACCGTTGCTGTGCAAAGCGGAAAACGTAAAGTCGTTGCCCATCGACAACGTGATCCGCGGGCCGGCAGCGGCCGTGCCGTCTTGGAGGGCTCCGCCCGTTCCAATCACCGTCAGACTCGGAGTCGTGCCGCTGGAATCCTGCGTAAGAACTTGCAAGTCCGGTGCCAATGTCCCGCTCATCGTGACGATGGGTTGCGCTGACGTTGCCATCTGGACCGCACCTATCGCAAAGGCAGACGTTACATAATGAGTGTTGTCCGCGATCCTGATTTGCGTGCCCGTATACGCTCCGCCGCCAGCCGATGACAATTTCAAGTCATCGTGCAACGCTGCTTCCTCATTGACGATGCCCGCCGTGGCGTCGTTGAGCTTTGTGTTGAGATCGCTGGAGAGAATGTTCTCGGAGATGTAGATCGCATCCACGAGAGCCGCCATCGTATCCAGCTCGTTGTTGTCGCGTTTTGGCGAGACGGGCGTCACCGTATAACCCCAGCCTTCCATCGCCGATTTTTTGCCCGTGTCGTCCGTGTCCAAGTTGTATTCGTCCGGCACCACCATCAGCACGCGGCCCGAGATCGGATTCACCTGGGTCTTGTAATCCAGCGCAAAGCCGTAAACATTCTCGACCACGGCGATGGCCGTGCCGCCGTTATAGGTGCGCATCAGCGAACCGCCCGCGATCCCGGACCAGGAATAGCGGATCGATTCCACGTCTCCGTCGCCGTCCCGATCGGGCACGGTGAAACTAACGACGGTCGCGGTCCGCTGTTTGAAGTAAACCGCATCGCGCAGCTCGGCCACAATGTCTTCGAGCACAAAACTGCCTTCGACGGCGAGGGCCGTATCCGCATTCGTGTCCGCGGAACGGATGGCCAAGAAGATGGCCGACATCATCCCCGCCAGCAGCAGACTTGCCGACGCCACACTGACGATCAATTCCGCCAGAGTGAATCCGCGACGCCTTGTTCTTGCCGGTACTAGCACCCTGCAGCTGCTCATTGGATGGTCACCTTACCGGTCGTCGCTTCCACCGAAATGATCCGCCGGTACGAACCTGCCCGGACTTCGATCGTCCCTGCGTTGTCCGGCACACCGTAGCCGTCGAACGTCACATCATCGCCGCCGTTGAAGTTCACCACCGCCAGCGACGACGCATAGGGCGCGACGGTCAAGTCGACCGTGTAGTTGGACCCGGCGTGCTTGAGATCGGGAACGCCTGGCAGGGTGTACGAATGGTTAACCGTGTCGAAATCAATCAACTGTGCCGCGCTGTTCGATTTCGCGACGCGGCGAGCCATCTCGATATCGATCTTGATGCGTTTCGCGGCAGCCTCGGCATGGTACAACTCCACCGAATCCAGCAGCTTCGGAACCGTGGCGGCTGACAGGATCCCAATGATCAGCACCACGATCACCAGCTCGGCGAGCGTAAACCCATCGGGTTGATGAAACCGCCCGTGACCTCTCGTTGGTTTCATTGTCGCGCGCTCTCTGACCTCGGTCACCGATCGTTTCGTAGTCGCCGTATGAAACCTAGCTCGTGGCTGTCGCAACGCAAATCGGCAATCGTCATAATGGTCACAGCCGGCAAGACGCGAACACTCGGGTCGTGTCACCGAACTAGCACATTCAAGACCCATTTGGCGTTTGTCAGAGTAGCCGTTTCGACGACGCTGGCTGGTGTCAGCAGATTCGGAACATCCGATACAGCTCACCCGCGACACTCTGTTGGTCGGTGAAATTGTTGTCCCCGAGACCATCTTTCCCCATCCAATGACCTAATGTTCAATTGGCATCTCTTCTAGTTCGCTCGATCAATGCAAGGCTCGGCGAACAGACGTTCGTAACATGTGTCGTCTTCATTGGTGGTCGAGGTAATCATGGGCAGAGGCTCTACACATCGTGTTCTTCAATCTCGGCCTCGCCAACGACGTGGAGCAATGGCCGTCCTGTTCGCGATGCTTCTCGTCGTCGTACTTGGTATGATCGCACTGGGTGTCGATACAGGCGTCGTGATGGTCCGGCGTGCTGAGTTGCAGCGATCTGCGGACGCGGCAACACTGGCTGCGGCGAGCGTTCTGGCACAAGGAGATCTCACCGAAGCAGAAGTTGTCGCTGAAGCAATATCCTTCCTGTCGGCGAACGGAATGGACCCGGATGAGCTCGACGAAGACGAGTTGACGATACAGTTCGGAGCCTGGGACGCAGACACCCACTCATTCTCAAACGACGGCTTCGCGAATGCGTCCGCGGTTCGCATTGCCGTCGAAATGAGCGGCAACGAATTGTTCTTTAGCAGGGTGTTTGGTGCCAATACGCACGACGTGTCGGCGGAGGCGATTGCCGTGACGAATTCAACAGGCGTACCGCGCGACATCATGGTTGTGATCGACTGTTCGGGTTCGATGGACAGCGACGACGATGATCCTGAGCAACCCATGACGGCGGTCAAAGACGCTGCTCAACTGCTCTGCGATGTCGTCAGAAGCGACGACCGCGTTGGCTTAACCGTTTACAACTGTGAAGATCCGGAGTTGGGATACGACACCGGCAAGGTCGAGATCGCTCCAACTTCGACCGTCCAGTTTGTGAAGACTCGGATCAACGATCTGACAGCGGCGTTTTACACGGGCGGGACGAATATCGCTGGTGGAATCCGAGTTGGCGGCCAAACCCTGGACGCGACAGCACGCGCCGATGTCGAAAAGTTGTTAGTCGTCTTGACGGATGGCAAGGCGAACCGCAAGGAACCGCCTTATCAAAGTGGGTATTCGGCAAAAGCATCAGCGATAGCTTGGGCGAACGACATTCGAGCTTTGGGAATTCGGATCGATGCGATCAGCCTCGGTGACAACGCGGATCATAACACGATGGCACAAGTTGCCGGCACCGCATTGAGTGACGACGACCCTGTGAAGGGGAAGCACTACGCGATTGAAGGCGACATCCAACAGTACACCGATGCACTCCAAGAGGCTTTCCAGGAGATTGGACAAGGAACTCGCCGCGTCGCTTTGGTCCGGTAAAGTCAGGCGCCGGTCGCCGGAACTTGCTAGCAGCGATGGCACCTGGCCGAGAGCAATACAAGCCGCTCTTGGTGAATTCGAGTCGCGTACGCTACTCTTTGAAGAAGTTACACGCGGGAAAAATCTCAATCACACAAGTGCAAGGATTCGCGCAGATTGTGAGACGCCCGTCACGGACGACGAAAACAAGGTTTTGCAGGACGCACGATCAGTTTCCTCGGACGATGTAGCAACGTCAGATTCGATTGGCCCGCCTTTTGCGTTTTCCCAAATGCAATCGATTCTGAGCGGTGATCGCAAGAAGTGATCGCCTCCGCACCATCCTAGTCAATGGAGTGACCCAGAGCATGGAAGCTCGCATCTCTGCCGCCGCGCTGCTCGCGGCTGCGTTCTTGTCGTTGGGTGCGGGCTATCGCACCGAGAACTTTATCGTCACCGCGCCAACGCAAGATGTTGCCCGTGATGTTGCCGAAACCGCCGAGCAAATGCGGCATGATCTGGCAATCGAATGGTTGGGCCACGAGATTGCGCCGTGGCAAGACAAGTGTCCGATCACGGTGCATGTCGGTGCGCACTTGGGGGCCGGAGGCGCGACGAGCTTTATGTTCGAGAACGGTCATCCGTTCGGCTGGACGATGACGATTCAAGGCTCGCGCGCGCGAATCCTCGACAGCGTCTTGCCGCATGAGGTGACGCACACGATCTTCGCGACGCACTTCGGACGTCCATTGCCTCGCTGGGCCGATGAAGGTGCCTGTACGACGGTCGAAGACGTCAGCGAACGTCAAAAGCAACACGACATGCTGTACGAATTCCTGACCACGCACCGCGGCATTGCGTTCAATGAAATGTTCGCGATGTCGGAGTACCCGAATGACGTGTTGCCGCTGTATTCGCAAGGCTACTCACTGGCGCGTTACTTCATTGCGCAGGGTGGCAAACGCAAGTTCATCGATTACGTCGGCGATGGCATGAAGTGGAACAATTGGACCAAGGCGACGCAGCGGCATTACGGCTACGGCAGCTTGTCGGACTTGCAAGTGACGTGGCTGGACTGGGTCCGCCGAGGCAGCCCGGCTCTGCCGCCACCACAAACGCTCGTGGATCAGCAAGAACCTCCCGCCGAAACAGCGCTCGTCCCGGTCGTCGCAACAGATTTACAGCAGCCATCGCCGCCGGTCACTCGACTGGCCAGTTTGACAACGGCTGACGAGGACGTATCGTCGACGTCGCGGGGTTGGTACTCGCGAGTGCGCGACGAAACGATCGCCAGCCGTAACAACGTCAAACAATCGTCATTTTCTACAGATGCCGTCGCCACCAAGCCTGTCAGCGAAACCACATCGGTCAGCCAAACCCTGTCACGTCCACAGCCAGTCGGTCGTCCGGGACAAATCATTCTCGAATGGTCTCGCCCGGAAACTGTTCCGTCGAGTCAGCCGGCTGTGGTGCCGGGTCCCGCCGCTCCAAATCCACAACACCGCCTGATTCCAGGGTTTCGTGGAACTTTGTGGCGGTAGGTCAACAGATGCGTTGAGAGCCTTTGAACTCAGATCGACGCGCGAATTTCCTTCAGTCCATCGGCGAGCGTCTTCTGATAGAGCCACAAGTCTCCGCCGTACGCGAGGCAGCGGAAGCCTTGGTTGATCCGAAGTCGAGACTCTTCCACGCTCAGCGGCATGAAGCCAGCGACTTTACCGTGCGCGTTGGCCGCGGCGATCACGCGCCCGATGGCTGACACAAAGTCGGGATGCTCGAACTGGCCGGGAATGCCGAGCGAACTGCTCAAGTCGTACTGGCCAATCCACAAGACATCGATCCCGTCGACTTGGGCGATCCGTTCGACCTCGTCGAGACCTCTCGCTGTTTCGATCTGGGCGATGAGCAGTGTATGCTCGTTGGCCTCGCGAATCTTCGTGGCCACATCGCCGCCGGTATAGTCGTCGTGCGAGATCGTGAACGCCGCCCCCCGTCTGCCCATCGGCGGGTACTTGCACGAGTCGACAATCAACTGTGCCTGCTCGACACTTTCCACCATTGGCAGCATGATCCCCATCGCTCCCATGTCGAGAACGCGAGCCATAAAGTGATACTGCGTCGCTGGGACGCGAACGATCGGTACGGCATCGGTCGAGCGGCTGGAAGCGATCAACATGCGAATCGTTTCAACGCTCCAACCCGTGTGTTCCATGTCAAAAATCAGAAACTCGGCACCCGCTTCGGCCGCAATTCGCCCAATGCCGGTCGTGCTGAACTCGAAGATGAATGTGCCTAGCGAGACTTGCCCAGCCTGGATTGCCTGTTTGACTTGGTTCGTTCGCACTTGGTGAACTCCACGGTTATCGTTAAGTTGAGAAAGCTCATTCGAGATCGCAGCATGGCCGAGGAATCGCAATTCGACAAGCCGTCACGCGCGGCAATTCTCGCGGTCGCGGTTTGCGCTTTGCTGATCCGCGTGGCATTCGTCGTGGCGATGGCAGACTCCTTGGACGACGACCCCGACGCTTACCGCAGGATTGCCGAGAATCTGCGACGAACCGGCGTTTACGGTTCGACTTTCACCCCGACCGCCTTTCGACCGCCGTTGTATCCCGTGCTGCTCGCCGGTCTGGCAGTCAATGGAGACGTGACACCATCTGTCGTGGGCGGATTGCATGTGCTGTGTGGCGTCGCGACGGTCGTGCTCACATTCCTGCTCGGTTGCCGCTGGCGACTTGGCCGGTGGGCGTTCGTGGCGGCGGCGCTGGTCGCGATCGATCCGATTCTGCTCAACCAATCCGCGCTGGTGATGACCGAGACACTGGCGACGTTGTTAGCCGCGGCCGGATTGTTTGCATTGTCGTTGTGGAGTGCGAAGCCCTCGTTGGGCCGGGCGTTGGTTGCGGGTGTTGTGTTCGGTCTGGCCTGCCTCTGTCGGCCAACGTTCATTCCGTGGCTGGCGCTTTCGGCGCTGGCGATGATCGTTCCGCAATACCGGGTTCGTGAGCCAGTCGGCGTGTCGCCGCTACGGCGAGCGATTGGCTTCATGCTCGCGTTCCTTCTGTCCGCAGCGCTCGTTATCTCGCCTTGGGTGCTCCGCAACTACTGCGTCTTCGGAGTGCCGAAAGCAACGACAACGCACGGCGGCTATACGGTTTTACTGGGCAATAATCCGAGCTTCTATCGCTACCTGCGTGAGGCACCGCGCGGGACAACTTGGGATGCGGCCGAGCTAGCGGACGCCTGGGAGCTGCGGCCGTTTTCGACTTCGCCGCGGGACGCCATCTGGGAGCTCTCGTCGCCGCCGAACCAGCTTATCGGTGCCGATGCCATCGGCCGTTCCGAGTTTGAAGACGACGCGTTCGCCTACTCGCTAGCACGGCGTTACATCGCAGACGAGCCGGAAATGTTTGTGTACTCTTGTTTGGTGAGAGTAAGCCGGCTCTGGCAGATCGTGCCGTATCGGACTAGCGAGAACGAATCCACGGCTCGAATGCTGTTGCGCGGCGCAACGGGTTGCTGGTACAGCGTCTTGTTCGTGCTAGCGATGGTTGCGATCGTCGCCTTTCGCTCCGCGAGAGGAAGTTTGTTCGCACAGCGATCAACGACACTTGTCTGGGGGTTGCTGCTTTGCATCACCTTCTCGGGCGTGCATGCAATGTACTGGAGCAACATGCGGATGCGGGCCCCGTTGACGCCGTTTCTGTGTCTGTTAGCAGCCTCCGGTGCCGCCTGGATCTCGACTCGCCTGGGCGACCGCAAGCCGTGACAGTTCCGCAACTTAGCATCGCATCGCGACAGTGAACTCGCCTTGTGTGGGGCATGGCGGCTGCGTATACTCCCGCCGCCGCTAAATCACCTTTTCTCCGGCGGCGTAAATCTTTTCTAGGTTCATCGTCGGTGTCGGCACGTCCATGATTTGCAGAACCGTTTGCGCCTCGTGCGCGTAATGGACTGCACGGGATTCACGGGCACACATCACCGGCACTCACGTTCCATGTTTGGCAAGGATGCCGAGATTCTGAAACAAAGCGACGACGATCGTCGAGTGATTCGCCTGTGCGCGCGGCTCTTGCCGAATGCGTCGTGTCGGCGTGCGCTCGCACGCCAAGTCGTCACGTTGCTCGTCATCGCAGCCGCGCTGGTGGTCCCTGGGATCGCATCGGCCGAGATCACACCGCCGCTCGTGTCGCCAAACGCACCGATCTTGATTCGTGCCACGCAAGGAAGTCGCTGGTACGAGGGCGAGTACGAAGTCTGGTCGCTCGAAGGTGATTGCTCGATCGTGCAAGGCAATGTTACCGGCAAGAGCCGATCCGCAGTCGTGTGGATCAATCGCGCCGACTCGTCAACGGACGAACTGCATAAAGTCATCGCGTATCTGGAAGCGGGAGCGGTCGTCGACTTTGCTCATCAGCAACCGGCTCATCGCATCAGCGGCAAACCGACAGACACGTTTCAAGGCGACTCGTGGATGGGACATTTCCATTCTTCGCTGCGCGTCGATGTTCAAGTTGGTTCAGCGATGCCGGCCTCCGCCACGAAGCCGAACTTCGTCGGGCGCGGCAATCAAGCCTGGGACCGCGACATCGATCGCCGCGTCCGGCGTGCTCAGTTTATCGAGCCACCCGAGAGATTACCGCCGACCCAATACGTACCGCCGACCCAATATGTACCGCCAACACAGCTCACGCCGGAAACCGTTCCGGCCTTTCCAGCCGCCCAGCCGCAGCCAACGGCCAGAAGCCTGCAACTTCGATCGCGCAGCAATGTTCCGCCCCAGTGGAAGAGCTATCCCGGACGCGATCCTGACGAGCAGGTCTGGGCGATCTCCGGTGGCGTGCGGCTGATCGTCAGCGGCATTCAGAATATTGAAGGACTCGCGAGCGACACCGTCTCGCTCGAAGCTGACCGTGTCGTCGTGTGGACCAACTCGCTCGCCGGTCTCTCGACGGGCGAGTCGACCCAGGCCGTCGACGGCCGCTGGGAGTTCTATCTCGAGGGGAACATCATCTACCGCGAAGGCAATCGGTTGATCTACGCGGATCGCATGTACTACGACGTGAACGGAAACCAGGGCACGATTCTGAACGCCGAGATGCTGACGCCGGTCAAGGATTACGAAGGGTTGATGCGGCTCAAGGCAGACGTCCTTCAGCAACTGAACCAGCACACGTTCTTGGCTCACGGCGCGGCACTCACTTCGAGCCGATTGGGGGTTCCGCGCTACTGGCTGCAGTCGGGCGAAGTCACACTGAACATTGTCCAGACTCCCGCCGTCGACGGCTTCACCGGACTACCGTACATCGATCCGCAAACACAAGAGCCGGCGGTCGAGAATCAGATGCTCGCGACCAGCCGCAACAACTTCCTGTACGTGGGCGGCTTCCCGCTGTTGTACTGGCCGACGATTGCGACCGATTTGAAAAAGCCGACTTACTACGTCGACGGCATGAAGGTGAAAAACGACAGCGTTTACGGGACGCAAGTTCTTGTTGACTGGGACGCTTATCAGTTGCTAGGAATCGGCAACAAGATCGACGGCACCCAGTGGACGGTCTCGACAGATTATCTCAGCCAACGTGGTCCGGCCTTGGGAACGAATTTCAACTACGACCGTCCTGGCTTCGTCTGGTTCCCCGGCCCCGCTCACGGCAACCTCGACATTTGGGGAATCAAAGACAACGGGCGCGACAATCTTGGAGCCGATCGCCGGTCGCTGGCCCCCGAGGAAGAGTTTCGCGGCCGCGGGTTGTGGCAGCATCGTCAGTATCTGGGGAGCGGCTACCAACTGACCGCTGAAGTTGGATACATCACGGATCGAAACTTCCTCGAATCGTACTACGAGAGCGAGTGGGATCAACTGAAGGACCAGGCGACGGGCGTCGAGCTAAAGCGCTATTACGGCAACAGTTCGTATAGCGTCAACGCCGATGTGCGGCTCAATGACTTCTTCACACAAACCGAATGGCTGCCGCGCATCGATCACACGCTGATCGGGCAATCGCTGCTGTTCGATCGGCTCACCTGGCACGAACACTCACATGCCGGTTACGCGCGATTGCGGACGGCGGATGCTCCAAGCCCGATCAATCCGACCGAAGTCGCATCGTTCGCACCGCTCGCTTGGGAAGTTCCTGCCGCGGGACTGCATGCAGCGACGCGACAAGAACTCGACTTGCCGTTCAATCTTGGTCCAACCAAGATTGTCCCGTACGCGCTCGGCGAATTGTTCCACGTCAGCGAAGACATCACCGCGCAGGAGCGGACCCGCGCGTTCGGCCAACTCGGCGTGCGAGCCAGCCTGCCGATTTGGAACAGCACTCCGGAAGTGCAGAGCGAACTGTTCAATCTCAACGGTCTCGCGCACAAGGTGGTGTTCGAGTCGGAGTTTTTGTGGGCCGACGCGGAAGAAGATCTCAGCAACTTCCCCTTGTACGAACAGCTCGATGATGACTCCGTCGAGTTCTTCCGCCGGCGATTTCTTTCGACGGCAGGCGGCTACCCGTTCCCAGGACAAGCGTTCATTCCGTTGAAGTTTGATGAGCGATACTTTGCGCTGCGAAACGGTATGCAAAGCTGGGTCACCGCGCCGAGTACGGAGATCGCCGACGACTTGATGAAAGTCAATCTCGGCGTCCGCCAACGATGGCAAACCAAACGCGGGCTGCCGGGGCAGGAACGGATCGTCGATTGGATCACGCTCGACGTTCAAGGGAGCTACTTTCCGAAGGCGGATCGAGACAACTTTGGTCAAGAGATCGGCTTGTTGGATTACGACTTCCGTTGGCATCTTGGTGATCGCGTCACGCTGTTGTCAGACGGTTTCGCCGATCTTTTCGGCGACGGGCTGCGAACGTTTTCACTCGGCGGCGTCGTGACTCGACCTTCCAGAGGGAGCGTCTATCTCGGCGTCCGCTCCATCGAAGGCCCGATCAGCAGCAGCATTCTCAGCGGCTCACTCAGTTACCGAATGAGCGAGAAATGGATTCTCACGGGCAGCGCCGCCATCGACTTTGGCCAAACGGGCAACATCGGCCAGACGTTTGGATTGACTCGGATCGGCGAATCGACATTGGTTCGGGTCGGCTTCAACGTCGATGAGAGCCGAGGCAACGTTGGCGTTAACATCCAGATCGAACCCCGGTTCCTATCGAGCCGCCGTCTTGGATATGTTGGCGGCGTGCAGATTCCGCCCGCCGGGGCTTACGGACTCGAATAGGGGCTACGAAAACGATGAGCGAAGAGTTCGAACCGCCGCCGCACAGCTTTGTCAACAAATTCAAGTGTGCCTTTCGTGGCATTGCCGTTGGCTCGCGGAGTCAAAGCAGTCTGCTCGTGCATCTGGTCGCCGCCGCGCTGGTGATCGGAGTTGGTGCGTGGCTTAAAGTAAGTGCCGTTGAGTGGTGCTTGCTCGCGCTTTGCATTGCGGTCGTCTTGGCGCTTGAACTCTTCAACAGCTCGATCGAGTCACTTGCTCGGGCGATCGATCGACGACACAACGAACAACTTCGCGACGCCCTCGACATCGCCAGCGGCGCGGTCCTTGTCGGTGCGATCGGCGCGGCGGTTGTTGGGATAGTCATCCTGCTGCCGCGTTTTCTACAGACGCTCGGCTAGCGTTCAACAAGCATCCGCAAACGCCTGCACGTCCGCAGCCATCTTGTCCATCCGCTGTTCCATCTGCTGTGCGGTCATCTCCAGATCGGCGAGTTGCTCGGCGGGGACGAACGTGAACATATAGAACTTCACTTTCGGCTCGGTCCCCGAGGGCCGGACGGCGATGTAGTTACCGTCTTGCACCAAGTCGAGAATCACCATGTTGGCAGCCGAACATTCGAGCGGCTCTCTTGTTCCGTCAGGCTTGGTGATCGTCAGGCCCTGATAGTCACGGATTTGCGCGATGTCGATGCCGCCGAAGTGCTGCGGAGGCGTTGTGCGGAAGGCCGCCATTAACGCCTTCATGCGGCTCATCCCTTCCGAGCCTTCCATGAAGACATTGATCGTCCGTTCGGCGTGATAGCCGTGCTGCCACCAGAGCGATTCGAGTTTCTCGTGCAGCGACTTGCCTTCCGCCTTCACGCACGCCGCCAACTCGGCCAGCAACATGCAAGCGACTCCGCCATCCTTGTCGCGGACATAAGTGCCCGCCATATACCCGTGCGACTCTTCCGTCCCGAAGACAAATCTCTCCGGGCCAACTTCATCGATCAATCCGGCGATCCATTTGAAACCAACGTGCAAGTTGCCGTACGTTGTGACGTTGTAGGAATCCGCGATCCGCCGCCCCATCTCGGTCGTGACCAAGGTCTTCACGACATAATGCTCGGGGGTCAGCGTCCCGGCACGGCTGCGGCGTTCCAGCACGTAATCGATCAGCAACGCGCCGAGTTGATTACCGGTGAATGTTCGCCACTCGCCTTGCGGATCGGTCGTGACGGGCGCGGCGACTCCCATCCGGTCGCAATCGGGATCAGTCGCGAGAATCAAATCGGCGCCCGCTTCCTTGGCTCGCATGATGATCGAATCAAAGACGGCGGGGTTCTCCGGATTGGAGACGTGCCCTGGAACATTGGGGAAGTCGCCGTCTGGTGTCGCGTGGTCGGCGAAGACTTCGACGTCGGTGAATCCGTCGGCGGCGAGCGCCGGACAGACGGCCGAACTGCCGACGCCATGCAGCGGCGAAAAGATGATTTTCAAGTTGCGCGGCCCTTCGAGCCGTTGGCCTTTCACTTGCGCGATGTACGCCGCGTCGATCTCCTCGGTGCAGATGACCACCTGGCCGTCGGCAAGCGCCTGGTCGAACGGCGATTGCTTGATCTCCTGCACATTCATCACGCGGTCGATGATCGCTTTGTCGTGCGGAGGCAGGATCTGAGCGCCGGTCGACCAATACACTTTCACCGCGTTGTCGCTAGGCGGATTGTGGCTCGCGGTGACCATGATGCCGCACGAACATTTCTTATGGCGGACGAGATACGACAGCTCCGGCGTGCTGCGATAGTCGTCCAGGAAATGCACTTTGAAGCCGGCCGCGACCATGATCCCCGCACACAGCTCGGCGAAGTGCCTCGAGTTGTGTCGCGTGTCGTAGGCCAGCGCGCAAGATAACTCGTCTCCATCGTGATGTTCCTTCACGTACTCCGCCAACCCTTGCGCGCTCTCGCCGATCGTGCGGTCGTTGATGGCGTTGCTGCCGATTGGGTACATCCGTCCGCGGCGGCCGCCGGTGCCGAACGGGATGATCGTCCAAAACGCGTCGTCCAACTGCTGCCACTTCTCGGCGGCGATATGTTCGATCACTTGCGGCACATAGGCGGCGTAGCGGGATTCGGTGAGCCATTTGCGGATGTTGCCCTTCGCTCCTTCGGAGAGAGTTGAAGGAGCCGAGTTGAGCTTGTCGAGTGACGAGGTCGTCATGAGCGAAGTTCTTTCGTGATGCAGGCTGCCGAACAGATTCAAGCCGGATTCTACGAATGATTGCGGCTGCTCGAAAGGCGGCGATCGCAGCGTTGCGGTTTCTCGAAATGCCGCCAGTCGATAGAATCGCTGCGACCGTTGCACGGACTAGGATTCAGGCCGTTTGTCATTTGGAGTGCGGTGACTCGTCACCGCTTTGGAATTCTCCGACGCGACGCGACTTTCAATGAAGCGAGATAGGCGAAATCGCCTCGCCCCAAAAATGAGAAAGCGGCGACGAGTCGCCGCACTCCAAACGGAGACCCAATGAAAGAACTGATCATCAGTGTCTCGGGACTGCGAGGAATCATCGGCGAGAGTCTTTCGCCCGAATTGGCGATGCGGTTTGCGTGTGCGTTTGCGAGCGGTCTCGACGAAGGCCCGATCGTCGTGACGCGAGACGGCCGACACACGGGGCGAATGCTGGCGGATGCGATTCGTTCGGGCTTGTGTGCCGTGGGCCGCGATGTGATCGACGCCGACGTCGCGGCAACCCCGACCACCGGCATTCTCGTTCGTCAGACGAAGGCCGCAGGTGGCATTCAGATCTCCGCCAGCCATAATCCAGCGGCCTACAACGGCATCAAGTTGTTCGGCCCGACGGGACGCGTGCTGACGGCCGAACTGGGCGAGCGAGTTGTCGCGGCGTATCGCGGCGGAGAGGTCGAGTGGGTCGAGCATGATCGAATTGGCGCGGTGCGGACTTGCGACGGCACAACATCGAAACACCTGGCGTTAGTTCTCGCGAATGTCGATGTCGAGCGGATTCGCGGACGGCGCTTCAAAGTGCTGCTCGATTCAAATCACGGAGCTGGAAGCATCTTGGGACGCAATCTGCTGGATACGCTTGGTTGTCAGATCACCTTGCTCGGTGGCGAACCGGACGGGCAGTTCGAGCATACTCCCGAACCGACCGCCGAGAACCTGGCCGGCGTGCGAGCAAGCATCGTGGAAGCGGGCGCTGCAGTCGGTTTCTGTCAAGATCCGGACGCGGATCGCTTGGCGGTGATCGATGAAACCGGCCGCTACATCGGCGAGGAGTATACGCTGGTCCTGTGCCTGGATCACGTACTCGGTCAAACCGCTGGCCCGGTGGTTACGAATTGCGCCACGAGCCGCATGTCGGAAGACATCGCCAACAAGCACGGCGTCGAGTTTTATCGCAGCGCGGTCGGCGAAGCGAATGTCTGCACGATGATGCAAGAACAGAAAGCCGTCTTTGGCGGCGAAGGGAACGGCGGCCCGATCGATCCGCGGGTGGGTTACGTCCGCGACAGCTTCGTCGGCATGGCCTTGATCCTCGACGCAATGGCCGCGACCGGAAACAAAGTCAGCGAACTCGCCGACGCCTTGCCTCACTACGACATTCACAAAACAAAGATCACGCTCGATCGCGATCGGATTTCCGCAGCTCTCGACGCCCTGGAAATACATTTCGCCGACGCCACTGCTAGCCGGCTCGACGGCCTTCGACTCGACTGGCCCGATCGTTGGCTGCTGATTCGCGCCAGCAACACAGAACCGATCGTCCGCATCATCGCCGAAGCACCCGATGAGGCCAGTTCGCGAAAACTGTGCGCCGATGTTGCCAACGAGATCGACGCTGCTTAGCCGAAAACAACCTGAGAAGCGGGAGGAGGGTCAATTACCCATCCGATTGCCCGATCGGCCGAGTGACCAACTGGTAGTGTCTTAAAGTTGAGGGGAGACTTTTAGAGAGCCTCACTTGCGGAGCAATGGCCAACAATCGTTAAGGCCTTTTCTTCTTTTTGTCGATCGCCTTCATTTGCTTGTTGGTGCCCTTCAGTTTCTTTTTGACCTGCCCAAGATTCTCTGCCGCCGGTAAGTCTTCTGGGCTTACTCCGCCAAGTTCCTGCATCGTCTTTCGGACCTTTTTTCCAACTTCATGCGCGGCACTCTCCAAGTTTCGCTGTCCTCGAATGGCCTCGCGATCGATCTTTTCGGCAGTCTGTGTTATGCGAAACAAGTGTGCAGCGAGTTCTGCCTTTCCCATGCGATCAATCAGCTTATCGCTCTTACTAAGGCCCTTGTAAGTCATGAGCCGCTGTAGGGTCATGTTGTACATTCCCATGTAGCCCTTGTTCTGAAAGAAAGCATAGTTTGTGACCCCATGCGATTTTGCAGTGCTGGCCAATGTCTTCTGGCCGTCCGTGACTTCGTCTCGAATCAAGAGCCTATCGATCGCGTCGGCATGTTCCAGCGAGTTCTCAAACGTCTGGGCGAGCGTGGCGAAGTAGGCTTGCGCTGACGCCACTTCAGGTTTCTTTGTGTCGCCATTCATCGCGACGAGATAGCAACCGAAGCGGGTAATAAAATGCTTCCCGTCGGTTTGCCTTAGAAAGTGATCCTCGCAGGGGATGTTTAACGAAAGGCACGCTTGCTTTGCTCGATTGATTGCCTTCTTGAACGACTGCTCCGTCTCGTATCCGAGCGATTGCATCACAACATCTTCGTGCCAATGCGTAGCCCCATTTTCGGTGGCGAGATCCTCGAAGCTCTTTTTGTCGTCGTCAAAATGGAAAAGTGTATCCGTCATTTCCATGCTCTCCCGTGATGCGAATAACGGGAGATTGTAGCAGATTATCCGGGTTGATTCAGGACGGATTCAAACAGCTCGTCAAAGCTCCAGACGTGGCCCGCCAATTTCGCCATCATAGCCGCGCTGGGCCGCTTCTCACCAGACTTTCCCGGCTTCCGGGTCTGCCAGCAGAAGTTGTAGTAGGCGGCGAACATACCGAAGGCGGCTTCCAGGTTCTCCAGTTTCTTCGAGAAGCACAGCGTTAGCCGATTCAGCCGCTTCATAAAGACTCGCTGAGTTCCGTTCAATCGTTCGACGTGGCTAGTTCCTATCGTGTAAAGCTCCCGGCCCTCTATGCCTCGGATGCCTTCCCGCTTGGTGCCCACCATTTCGTTTGGATCGTACTTCATGGTGGCGTTCTTGTATTCCTTGATGATCGTCCCGTACTTGGCGTAGGGGCCAAACGCGAGGTCAACGGCTTCTGGGTACCCAGCCCAACCATCGGTGCTGATTTGAACGATGGCCCGGTAGCCGCCTTTGGCAAATGCGTGGGCATCGCTGGAATGCGGAGCCGGTCGGGCCAGCCGCTTTGACACGTCCATTAGAAACCGGCGTGCGTTGTCGGCAGACCGCTTGCCGATCAGGAACGATGGCATCAGCTTGGTTTGCTGGTCGATGCACGTCCACAAATAAACGTCGCCGATGTCATGACAAGTCGCCTTCTCTTCGATGGTCAACCGAGCTTGCTTCTTAGCCACAAACGTCCATTGCTCATCGAACTGCAAGTGGGTGAGCTTAAGTCCGTGCATCCGATCGTCAAGGAACTTCCGGCAGGCCGTTCCGAACAGGACGATCAACTTGCAAAGCGTGTTGCGGTTGATGCCAGTTGTCCGTTCGGTCGCGCGGATCGACATTCCTTCTGTCAACATCCGCAGGGCCAGTTTTGCCTTGGACAGATCAACCGTCATTTCTCCAAGCGGCTTGGGATCGAAGTCGGTGAAGCAAACTCCGCAGTCCTTGCACGTCCACCGTTGCTGGCCCTTACGATCCTTGCCCTTGCTGGTCTTTCTCTTGTGCTGGCATGTTGGAGCGATCATTTAAGCGAACCTTCCCAAGTTGGGGCGTTTCGCTTAGAATGCAATTGCTAGGTCGCATCTTGGCGAAAGCCGAGTGTGATTGATTCCCTGGGGCCGTTGACGCGGCCTCAGGGAACGCTTTTGACGAGGATAAACGGAAGGTAGGGGAATCGAACCCATCCCTGGCAGGACTCTGGCGTTTATAAGACGCCCCGCTGCACCAGCAGCAACTACCTCCCGGTTCTAAAGAGGTCGCCTTGCCCCAGTCGGGCCGCTCGGTTGCAAGTATGCGAGCCCGCTGGGACTGACCTTCTGCGCTCTGCCTAACGGCGACCACTTCGACAGAGCTTGAACTTCTTCTCATTTCCTCAGCCTCCAGTACGATTACTTACTTCCGACGTCAGGCATTATCGCCGCCTAGGCAAAGCCGGTATCTACGCATTTTTTTACCACTTGTCCTTGTAGTGTAATGCTGGTGCAGTATTAAAGTAGAAGTAGAGTAGCAGTAAAACAGAAATAGATTAACTAAGGAGATTGCAAGATGGCCAAAAGTGGTGCGCAAGCGAAAGGCCCCAAGCCAACGAGGCAACGAAGTCCCAATTATCCAGCCATAGGATTAAGGACAGCGGTTGAAAAGGTGAAGTTGCTCTACGACAAGTATGGCCGGGAGAAGGTGCCATTGAAGCTGGCGTGCGAAGCAATGGGACACAAAACACTGAATAGCTTGTCTCAACAGTATGTGGCGGCATTAAAGGCGTACTCACTGATTCTGACTTATGGCACTGGAGATGAGAGGAGGGCGGCTGTCAGTGAAGCTGCCGAGCGGATTGTCAGGAATGCACCAAATCGTGCCGAACTCCTGAAAACTGCTGCTGTGGCACCGACAATTCATGCCGAAGTCTGGGACCACTACGAAGGTCGTGGATTGCCACACGATGACCTCCTAAAGCAGTATCTTGTGTGGGATCGTCCCGATGGCTCTCGATTCACTGAAGATGCTGTAGACGGATTTATTGAGCGGTTTAGGGACACTTTGGACTTCTCAGAAGTGGCTCCAGGTGATAAACTTTCAGATAATGAGCAAGTTGATTCAGGCGATGAGAATGGTAATGGCTGCGATAGTGGTGGTGAAGATGAAGAAACAAACCAACACATTGGTGCTCCAAAGAACAAACGTCAGGAGCGACGGCAAGTGATAGAAGGCGTAAAAGAAGCGACGTATCCAATGGCAACCGGGGAGATTTTCCTTCAGTGGCCATGTCGGATTTCGGCTGAAGAGGCCGAAGATATTGTTGACTGGCTCGCGATCATGACTCGCAAGATCAAACGCTCGGTTGTGTCTGACGAGCCGGAAGAGCCGGAAGGCGACAGTTAGTCTGCTGTCCACTTGCCGTCCGCACCCTTAAACCGCTTCCGGTTTTTCCGCATTCCCCACACCAACGAATCGAGCGCCCCGCTTCGACCCTTGCTACAATGCCCCCATGCCCAGCGAGCGATGGCTGAGCATGTCGCTTCAAACAAGAGGTCTCAAATGATCGAGGTGCGTAGATTTGACGTTTGTGCGTCTGACGGCACGCGATATGAGCTGGTCGAATTTGAAGAACGCATAATCACGAGTATCGGCGATTTTCCTCCACAATTCGGCACGCGGTCGCATTTTGCACTTAGTGATGGGACGCCCGCCAGTCGCAATACAATGTACGACGGCGATGCTGCAACCTATTCGATTCAACTTGAGCACGGAGAGATCATTTTGCGTCCGTGTTGACTCCGAGCGTCTCGCCAAATAGCCCCTCAACTGTCTCCCCTCAACTTTAAGACACTACCGACCAACTTGCTCGCTCGGTTGCTGCTGGTTTTCCGTGTACAATTGGTGGTGAGTTGCCAGGAGATCGGCATGCCCAAGAAGATCCGTGAATTGAAGAGTATGCTTCAGCGAGCGGGCTTCGTAATGCGTGCGGGAAAGGGCAGCCACACGGTCTGGTCACATGCCAAGTTGGAAGAGTCGATTACCGTCTCTGGCCGCGATGGCGATGACGCCAAGCCCTATCAGGAAAAGGATGTCCGCCAGATCATCAGGAAAGCGGAGGAATCCCCATGACGTCCCGATATCGCATGCTCATCGAGTGGTCTGAGGAAGACCAAGTCTTTGTCGTCACGCTGCCGGAGTTTCCGTGCAATCGAACGCACGGAGCAACGTACGAAGAAGCGGCCAAGAACGGCAAAGAAGTACTCGAACTGCTGATCGAAACGTGGGAGCAGGATGGCCGCCCGCTGCCTCCGCCCCAGTTCTTCGTGTCCGACTCCGTTTCGGCATGAGCGTGCGAGCCGCGAAACTAAGCGAGAATGTTCGTGATTGGATCGCCGAGCGCCACGGAATGTGGGCGGTTGAGTTGGTCGTAGATGCGAGTTTCCGGGGCGATGCCGAGGATGTGGTAGATCGTGGCGGCGATGTCTTCGGGAGTGCAGGGGTCGAGGGCCGGGTAGGCGGCGTATTGGTCGGAGGCTCCGTGCAACGTGCCTGGTTTGATTCCTGCACCGGCCATTAGCACGCTGTAACAGTAGGGCCAATGGTCGCGGCCGGCGGGGGTCGCGCCGGCTCCGCTGGTGATCTGGCCCATCCGCGGCGTGCGGCCGAACTCACCCATCGCGACGACCAACGTTTCGTCCAGCATCCCACGCTCGCCCAGGTCTTCCAGCAAGGCCGAGAAGGCGCGGTCGGTGTAAGGGAGCAGTGACCGCTTGAGCAACGGAAAATGTTCGCGATGCGTGTCCCATGATTGGTCGATGCGCCGTCCGGTGCAGACGGTGACCAGACGGACGCCGGCCTCGATCAATCGCCTGGCCGTCAACATGCACTGGCCGAGATGCGGTAGCCCGCCGAACTTGCGGGCTTCGACGCTGCGGTCCTCGCGATCGGGCAAGCCGTAACGCTCGCGGGTCTGCGGTGATTCCCCGGACAACTGAAAGGCATGGTCCGCCGCCGATGAAGAGAGCAAGTCGAAAGCCTGCTCTTGAAACTTCTGCATCCTCGGCGCGGCAAGACCGCCGGCTGCGGAGCGATTGACCTCCGCCAGCAACTCGCGCCGCTGCTGCAAACGACCTTGGTTCATGCCGCGTTGGAAGCTCAAGCCCGGCAGCCGATAGTTCTTCGCGCTCGGATCACCCGCCACGAGCGGGTCGAACGCGCCGCCCAGGAAGCCGGCGTTCTGGCCCGGCAAGTTGCTGCCGTTGTTGAACATCAGATCGGGCAAGTGTACGAACGGCGGCAAGGCTTTGTCGATCGGCCGCAGCTGCGCGAGCACCGAGCCATACGGCGGGAAGTTGTCTGGCTCGGGAGCGACGATCAGCCCGCCCGCTTTGATTGGCTCGCGACCGGTCAGCATGTAGTAGGCACCGGCGTTGTGATCGTTAATCTTGTGATGCACCGAGCGAATCAAGGCGAAGCGGTGCATCTGTTTCGAGAGCAGCGGCAAGTGTTCGCAAACGGGAACGCCCGTGAAGGTCGATGCGATCGGCTTGAACTCGCCCCGATATTCAACCGGCGCGTCCGGTTTCATATCCCAGAGATCTTGATGCGCCGGACCTCCTTCCATGAAAAACAGGATGCAGGATTTCGCGCGAGGCTGGATCGACGGAGTGTCAGCTTGAAGCAATCGCGGCAACGACAAGCCGACCAAGCCTAACGATCCTGCTTGGACCAGTTCCCGACGCGAGAGTGGAATGCCTGAATGAGTCATGAACGGTTTATGTACGATGGCCTTCCAAGGCCGTCGATTGCTTCACGACGGCCTTGGAAGGCCATCGTACTGGGCACCGCCGCACGTCTACAACTAGCCGCCAACCTTGGTCGGTTTATACTCGTGATCGCGTTTGCGAAGCACTTCGGCCTTGACGATCTTATCGGGTTCCGGCAGTTTGCCTCGGTCGTTCGGGTCGCGACGCTGAAGTTTGGCCAGCACGTCCAGCCCTTCGATGACACGCCCAAATACGGTGTGCTTACCATCCAGGTGCGCCGTCCGCTTGAATGTCAGAAAGAATTGCGAACCGCCCGTGTCACGACGACTGGTGTGAGCCATGCTTAAGGTGCCCCGGAAATGCTTGCGATGATCATCCTGATAGCACTCGCAGGCGATGTTGTATCCAGGTCCGCCGGCACCGGTTCCATCGGGACAACCGCCTTGGGCCATGAACCCTGACAAGACACGATGAAATGTCAAACCGTCGTAGTATCCCGATTCGACCAGGCTGACGAAATTGCCGACGGCTTGTGGTGCCTCGTTCTCGTACAGCTCGATAACCACAGTGCCTTTACTCGTTTCGAATTTGACGCGGGGCAGGTCATCGGCTTCGGCTTCCTTGGCTCGCGTCGCCTGTTCCGCGGCCCAGGCTTTCTTCGCCGTTGGCAGATCGCCTAGCGCGTTGCCAGCTTGTGGGGTAAGTGCCTCGGCCGCTTCAGCTTTCTTCAGATGCGTTTCCGCCGTGTCGAAGTCGTCCGTGCAGTAAGCGGCGACGCCGATGAAGGAGTCGAGCGCCGGCTCTTGGCAGCCGTTTTCAACGAGCAACTCTCCCAACTCCAACGCGCCTTCGTACTCGTCCCGCCGAACGTCGTTCGCCATTAAGCCGATCAGGCTTTTCTCGACGCGAGGATCGGCTTTTGGATCGGCCTTGTAGGCGGCGACCGAGGCTTTCCGGAGACGCGGGACGAGCTCCCGGCTCTGCTGGACAAGGACTTCGTATTCGGCGACGAGTGCGTCTTTCTCTCCCGCGGGAGCTGCCTGATACCGTGCGATCAATTTTTCGATCTGGGCGTTGGCGTCCGCCCACTCGGCATCGACGGCGTTGTATTCAGCCAGCGGGCCTTCCTGTGCGGCGACACCACGAGCGAGCAGACAGACGGCCAACAAAGCCACGATCGAAGTTACTCGAGTTCTCATGACAAGCAGATTCCTATTGGACTTTGTTCGGTACGTAGTCGTGCTCCCGCTTCCGCAGCACTTCGATCTTCTCGATGCGGTCGGGCTGCGGCTGGTCTTTCGCTTCGGGGTTGACTCGTTCGAGCTTCGACAGCACGTCAAAGCCTTCGATCACACGCCCGAAGGCGGTATGCACACCATTCAGGTGCGAGGTCGGCACAAAAGTTGTGAAAAACTGGGAGCCACCGGTATCCGGCTCGATCGTGTGAGCCATGCTGAGCGTACCGCGAAAGTGTTTGCGGTAGTTGTCTTGCTTGCACTCGCAATAGATGCTGTAGCCGGGGCCGCCGAGGCCCGTTCCAAGGGGACAACCGCCCTGGGCCATGAAGTGTTCCAAGACGCGATGGAACGTCAGGTCATCATAGAAGCCTTTCTCGACCAGGCTGATAAAGTTTCCGACGGTTCCCGGGGCTTCGTTCTCGAACAATTCCACGATCAGTTCGCCTTTGGACGTCGTGATCTTGACGCGCGGCAAATCGTCCGCGGCAGCTTCTTTCTCGCGGATCTTTTGTTCTTCTTCCCAATAGGTTCGGTACTCGTCGAGCAAGCCGAGATACTTCTGTGCTTCCTTCGACAGGCCGCCGCGCTCGGTTGCTAACTTGAAATACTGTTCGGCTTTGTCAAAGTTGTTTGTGCAGAACGCCGCGACCGCGCCCTGCGAGAAAATTTCCGCGACGTCGCAGCCGTTGTCGATCAGCGCCTGCGAAACAACAGCCGCCTCTTCGTAGGCGTCTCGCTCGGAGTCATCAGCCAGAATCTTGACTAAGAATCGGGTCAGTTCACGATCTTCGTTGGGTGCCGCGGCGAACGCCTTCGCGCCGAGATCGCCAAGTTCGCCGAGCAACTGTTCGCCTTTTGCCATCTGCTCGTTCCAGCGCTTGAGGATCGGCACGAGAGCATCCTCGTCGGCTTCTTCATATTCCGTCCGCAACTCGCGCAGATCCTTGAGCAGAGCTTTCCACTCGTTCAGCTTTGCGGCGAATGCAGCGGCAGCAGCGTCGGGCTGAGCAGCGAGTTCATCGGCGGTCTCGGGAGCTGCGGGCGGTGTCTCGGTTTTCGGTTCGGTGGTGGCTGTTGGTTCCGTCTTGGCGGGCTCGGGCGCAGTTTCGGCGGCAGCCTCTGCGGGTGCCGCTTCCGCCGGAGCGGACTCAGCCGCGGGAGTTGCTTCCGGTGCCGGAGCGTCCTGGCAGCGAGCCATCGAACCGAGTGAAACAAGTACAAAAGAACACATTGAGGCCGTTAGAAGGTTAAATGGTCGCAACATTCGTCGCACTCCTGCTGCTAATTGGGGACGGTGTAGGTCATTCGGATCAGGGCCGATCGGCTGGGATTCAGCAAGCAAGTTATACGCTGCGGGTTCCGATCCGGTTCGTAAAGATTAGATGCTTGCAACGCTGGAGTAAAGGCATCCGGCACCAATCACGCAGCCATTCAGGCTTTCACAGATTTCGACCAACATTTCCCACAGATACACGGCGTAACTTGGATCCACCCAAAACCGATAACGCGGAACCTTCGTCGAGTCGTGCAAGATGCCGCAACTGACGCCGGCAACGCGAGTGAAGACGACTTGCCGTGCGGCGACTTCCCGGAAGTTGATGCCGCAGGTTTGCGCGAGGACTTCGTGCGCCCGAGCGCCAACCAGCAAAAAGGTTGCTTCTTCATGCACGACGCGAAACAACTCGCCCCGGTGTGAGTCTGCTTTTGCGATCAGCTTGGGCACGACCGTATTCGCCATGCCGTCTTCGAGAAAGAATTCGTTCGCGCCCAGCCGTACAACCACGGCTCCTGGAGGCAGTGAGTTCGAATCGAAGATGCGCGCAGGAATTTCGATTCCCAGGCTATGCAGCCAACTTTCTGCGTCAGGCCCTTTCACGCCAAGCTTCTGTAACCCACTGACGTCACAGATTCCGAGCGATTCCCTGGCGCGAGTTTCCACGTCCGCGGATTGAACCCGCACGGCGAAGCAACTGCCGCCGAAGGCGCGCAACTCCGCTCCGCGTGCTTCTAGCAAGTGCTGAATCGGACTTCTTCTTGGTGTGTGCATGTTAGTAGGTCACGTTCGCCAAAGTAGGTCACGTTCGCCGAACGTGACCGGGTCGTAAAACAAGCGGTCGGGGCTTCTCGCGTTCAGGTCACTTTCGGCGAAAGTGACCTACTGTCGTGTGTTTTCAGGGTCGTAAAAGGGCATGCTGGTGACGGTGGCTTCGATGAGCGTGCCGTTGTCGATGCGAATCTTGACGATCGTGCCGACGTCCGCCAGATCGGGGCGGACCAGCGCCATCGCAATCGCGTGCCCAAGCGTCGAGCGCGGGGCGATGCTGGTGATCCGACCGGCGATCTCGCCGTTAGCGATGATCAAGTGACATTCCTCGGGCAGCGAGTTGATTTGGCCGGCCCGAAATACGAGCCCCACCAGTCGGCGCGTCAAAGGCTTCCGGCACATTATGTCCAAGCTGCGCGAACCGACGAAGAAGGATTTGTTCTTGCCAATCGCCCACGCGACGTCGGCTTCGAACGGGGTGGTGAGAGCATCCGTATCCTGGCCGATAATGAGATGGCCCTTTTCCAGACGGAGCAGGCGCTGTGCTTCGACACCGAACGCTCGAATGCCGAACTGTGATCCCGCTTGCATGAGTGATGTCCACAAGTGATGCGTGAACGACGCCGGCACATGAATCTCGTATCCCAACTCGCCGACAAAGCCCACTCGCATTAAAGTCGCAGGTGCGCCGGCGACGGTCCCTTGGCGCAGGCCAAGATAGGGAAAGGCGTCCGCCGACAAGTCGACATCGGTCAACACACGCAACACTTCGCGACAATTCGGGCCCGCGATGTTGATGGCCGCCAGATGGCCGGTTGCATTGACAAGCGTAACGTTCATGCTCCAGATCATCGCCCAACGCTGCATCTCTCGATAAAACGCCCCCGCGCCGCTGCTCGTCGCCGTGACATAAAACCGGTTCTCCGCCACGCGCGCCACGACGCCGTCTTCGATGATGACTCCCGTCTCGTCGCAGGCCAATCCATATCGCACCCGACCGACTTGCTGCTTCGCGAACCGTCCGGTGTAAATCCGTTCGAGAAATCGCACGGCGTCCGGCCCATTGATCCACAGCTTGCCTAACGTGCTGACGTCGATCAGACCAATGTTTTCGCGTACGTTCTTAGCTTCTTCAAAGATGCACTCTTCGCGACTGCGGCCTTCAATCCGGTAATACTCGGGCCGTGACCAATCCCCGGCATGCATCATTTCCGCACTAGCCTTTCGGTGCCAGTCGTCGATCGGAGTGCGGCGCTGAGGATGGAATCGGCGTCCGGCCAGGTGTCCGATCGAGACCGGCTGGTGAAAGGGCCGCGAGGTGGTTGTTCCCGTCTCGTTGATCGACGCCCCGTTCAACTTCGCCAGAATTCGCACCGCGTTGATGTTCGACAGCTTGCCCTGGCTGGGCCCCATGCCGACGGTCGAGAATCGCTTCATCAACTCGATATTGTCGTAGCCTTCCTGGTGCGAGTTACTGAAGTCGACCAGATGCAAATCCTCGTCGAGATCGACGAAGTTCTTCTTGCCGCGGTGAGGAATGATCGGATAGGAATGGCTCGGCGGTTCAGCCTGATGGATCAGTTGATCAGGCACTTCGCCGTTGAAGCGCCCAAGGTGTGACGCGGCGGCCAGGCCTGCTCGATAGCCGTCGTCGATTTGTTGTTCCAGATCGAACACGCCGTTAGCTCGGCCCGCCGCGAACAGCCCGGCCGGCAACGATTGTGGCACGAGTTGTTCGACTCGTTCGTCATGCCTGAAACGCCCGCCGCCTTGATAGATCAGTCCGCCGTTGGGACTCCAGCCTACGCTCATGGCGATACCGTCGCAGTCGATGCGAGTGAGCGACCCGGTGCGAGGCGTGCCATCGCGATCCAGCGGGCAGATCGTGGCCGCTCGAATTCGTTTCTTTCCCGCCGCCGGCACCGCTTCGTAAACGCAATACCCTCGATGCACGGCGATTCCCGCGTCTTCCACGTCCCGCCCGAGCTTCGTCGGTTCGCCGTCGTGACGCAAGTCGACGATCGCCGCCACCTCGACTCCGGCGTCGTGCAAGTCGAGCGCGACACGATAGCCGTCGCAATTCGCCGCGAGTACCACGGCGCGATCGAACGGCTTCACCGCATACAGATGAATCAGCCGTTGCGCTGCCGAACCGAGCATCACGCCGGGAAGATCGTTGTTCTGGAAAACGGCTGGTTGCTCGAAACAGCCTGCGGCAACCAGCATCGACTTGGCGCGGAGTTTCGTCAGCCGCTTGTCATCCACCAACGCGATCCAATGATCGCCGTACCAACCGGCGGCCTGCGTACCGCAACGCAATTGGATGTTATCCATCGCGGCGACCTGTTCCAGGAGACCCTCCAGATGCTGCCCCGCGACGGCGTCTCTGGCCCATTGCCACCCGAGACTGCCGCCCGGTCGCGGCTGCTCGTCAACCATGAGCACTTGCAATCCCTGTTCCGCGGCCGCGATCGCGGCGGCCAATCCCGCTGGTCCGGAACCGACCACGAGCAAGTCGAAAAACGCGTAATTCTTCGGCGAGCAGGGAGGTTCGTTCGTCGGATTGATTTTGCCAAGGCCCGCGACCTTGCGCATTTGATTCTCGTAGAACGGAAACAACCGCCGCGGGGTGTGAAACGCTTTGTAGTAGAAGCCGACGGGCAGAAATCTAGCGAACTTTTCGGTGATGCTCAGCCGGTCCCTCTCGAGCCCGCCGATGGTGTTGACCGAACGGACATCGAGTCCCGCTGCGATGCGCAACAAGTCGCCGCGCAGGTTCGTCCGCTGGCCATCTTCGACCATCACGTTGGCGTCATGACCGGCCAGGCTGTAGATGCCCCGCGGCCGGTGATACTTGAAGCTGCGGCCGAGCAGCCGCACGTCGCTGGCCCACAGCGCGCTCGACAACACGTCGCCGGCAAAGCCGCGATACGTCGCACCTTCGAAGCGAAACTCGACCGGCCGGCTGCGATCGATCCATTCACCATTGCGGGGAGGCAATCTTCTATCCATCGGGGCCTTCCTAGTAGGTCACTTTCGCCGAAAGTGACCTCCGGAGCTATTCATGCTCCTGTTCACGGTCGAACGGTGTGCCACAAATCGAGTCGTCCGTTGTTCGGCGAATTCGTCGCGGTTCAAGGTCACGCTCGGCGAGCGTGACCTACTGGATCGTGATCGTCTATCCATCGGTGCGCTCCGCGTTGTACAGGTACGTCCGCAGAAACTCGTCCGTGCGATTATCCCGTTCCGCGATGAACCATGTGCCACTGGGCACGTGATACCACCACTCGCGTTTCACTCCGGGTTCACCGTCGCGATTGAAGACATAGTCGGCCCACTGCTGGTCGGTCAACTCCGCGGGATCGGGCATGGTGCGCACTTCGCCCCCGAAGTGAAACTCCTGCAACGGACGAGGGCCATTAATAGGACAGTTGATGATTTTCATTAATGCCCGACCGACGCGGCTCCTTTTTCGCCGACCAGTTCCAGGCGATTGAATCGTGAGAGGTTAAACGCCGTGATCAATTCGTGGTCGCGATCCTCGGCCACCGTGAAGGCCATTGTCTTGCCGCTGATCGGAGTCGCCTTGAAGCCCCACGTTCCCCAACCGGCGTCGATGTAAAACCCGCTGATCGGCGTCGTGCCCATGATGGGCGAGAAGTCGGGCGTCATGTCGCATAGCCCGGCCCATTGCCGCAGTACTTTAATATCGCCCAGACAAGGAAACAGATCCAGCAGGCCGGCACTCATGCCTTCCGCAAAATCAAGCGTTGACCGCATCGAAATCAGCTCGTAGGGATCCAACGATGCGCCGGCCACCAATTCGCCGCGCGACGATTGACTGACGTACAGATGCAAGCTCGCCGACACAACAATACTGTTCAGCCACGGCTTCAGTGGTTCGGTGACCAGTGCCTGGAGCGGATGGATCACCAGGGGAGTGCGGAGTCCAACCATCTTGGTGATGTGCGTGGTCCAGCCCGCGACGGCTGATAGCACTTTGCGAGTCTTGATAAACCCTTTGTCGGTGTGGACGCCCGCGACGGCACCGTCGCGAATCTCGATGTCGGTGACCGCCGTCTGTTGATGAATCTCGACTCCACGCCGGTCGGCTCCGCGAGCATAGCCCCAGGCCACCGCATCGTGCCGCGCGATGGCACCGGGCGGATGATAAAGAGCCCCGCAGATCGGAGCCTGCTGCCCGCCGACGCTCAAGTCAATCTCGGGCACCGTTTCCTTGATGAAAGCGGGGGTAACGACGCGGCTGTTGATGCCCAGATGCTTGTTGACTTCGGCACGCCAGCGCTGTGTCCGCAGCGAAGCCGGTGAATGTGCGAGCGTAAAGTGCCCGCGCTCGGAATAAAACAGGTTGAGGTTCAATTCGCGCGAGAGATCTTGAAACAGCTCGACACTGCCTTGATAAAACCGGACTCCTTCGGGCGTGAGATAGTTCGAGCGGACAATCGCCGTGTTGCGTCCCGTGCCACCGCCGCCGAGGTAGCCCTTTTCCAGAACAGCCACGTTGGTGATACCGTGATCTTTGGCCAAATAATAAGCAGCAGCCAAACCGTGTCCACCGCCGCCAATGATCACCGCGTCGTATTCGCTCTTCAACCCAGCCGGCGCGCGGAACATCCGCGGCTCGGGATGCTTCTTGCTGAGGGCGAACTTTAGTAAGCGGTGAGGCATTATGAGTAGGTCACTTTCGCCGAAAGTGACCTCGCGGCATTGAGGGGGTTGCAGGTCACGCTCAGCGAGCGTGACCTACTAAAAAAATCATTCGTCTTGCGTCTCCCGCATCCATTCGAGGTACCGTGCCGAATACGCGTCCAGGTTCTCGATCGCGCCGCCACCTCGCACGGGAGAACACATCTCGAAGTTGGCAAGGCCGTCGAATCCGCCGTCTTTCAAACCCCGGAAGAACGCCGAATAGTCGATAAAGCCGTCGCCGAATTTCACCGCCCGCACCATATCCGGTTGCGCACGTTCATAGTTGATCAAATCCGGCTGGTAATGGAAGCGGGGCAGCCGCACATAGTCGGCGTTCGTCGTGATGGCCGCGTGCGGCGCCATCTTTTTGGCCGACTCGTACAGGTCTTCACCGCGCAGCGCCGGCGACCAGGCGTCGAAACCGAGTTTGCAGTTTGGGCGGTCGATGTCGTGCAAGACTTCCAGCAGCACGTCACTATGCACGCCAAGATCGTGATGATTCTGTACGGCCAAGGTGATGCCGTGCGCGGCCGCGCGGTCGCACATCTCCTGAAGTGTACGGACGACGTCCTTCCAGATGGCATGTGGGCTGTGACCGGCAACTTCGTACGCGGTGAAGACGCGGACGACGGATGCGTCGAGCGCTGCCGCGATCTTCGCCAGCGATTCGACGTAGGCGATCTGCATCTCCAAGTAGGGCACTTCAGCTGCGGCTGTCGGCGCGAGATCCGTGTAGCCGGCGATGACGCCGCACTCGATCGAGTGTTCGGCGAGCGCAGCCTTGACCACCGCGATGGTGTCCGCGTCGGCGTCCAGTGGAGATAGATGCGGCCGCTTCCCGGCGATCATCACCGCGTCGTAGCCCAGCGCGGCGGCTTTGGCAATGAACGCCGGTAGGTCCAGCTTGTGCTGCCCCCAATAGCCGGCGTAACTGACGGAGAAGAGACTGAGTTTCATGGGTTACCTCGGTGGGTCACTTTCGGCGAAAGTGACCTACTAGAAAAACGTCAGGTACTGGTCGATCTCCCACCGGGTCACTTGTGCGACGTAAGTTTCCCATTCCCGGGTCTTCAGTTCGATGAACTCGGGAGCAATGACGCCGAGCGCGCTTTGAATCACCTTGTCTTGGCGAAGTTCGCCGATCGCTTCGAGCAGCGACTGCGGCAGGATCTTTGTTCCTTGTGCGAGGATTTCGCCCAGCGACTTGTCGTACATGTTCTCGAGATTGGGTGCGCCTGGATCGATCTTGTTTTCGATTCCGTCAATCCCCGCGGCGACGTACGCCGCAAGTGCCAAATACGGATTGCAACCCGCCGAGACGGTGCGGTCTTCAAAGTGGCCCGGCCCGGCCGTGCGGATCATCTGCGTGCGGTTGTTGTCGCCATACGTAATGAAGGCGGGTGTCCAGGTGAAACCGCTGCGCGTGGATTGCAAACCCGCTCCCAGTTTCAGACGCTTGTAACAGTTCACGGTCGGGCTGGTCACGGCACATAAGGCACGTGCATGCTTCAAGACGCCGCCGACAAAGTGATATCCCAGCTCGGAGCATCCCAGCCCACGCCCGTCCGATGCATCATCAAACAGGCACTTGCCGCTGGCCGGATCGGCGAGATGGAAGTGAACGTGCAAGCCGCTGCCGGTCCGATCGCTGAACGGCTTTGGCATGTGTGTGGCGATGGCACCGTACTTCTTCGCGAGTTGCGACGTCGTCATCTTGAAGAAAGTAACGCGGTCGGCCGTTGTTAGCGAGTCTTTGTAGTCGAAGTTGACTTCGTATTGACCGTTCGCGTCCTCATGGTCGGTCTGGTAAACGCCCCAGCCAAGTTCATTCAAGGAACTGGTCAGTTCTTGCAGATACGCCATCGCCGGTGCCATCGAGCGAAAGTCGTAACAAGGCTTGGCCAGATGATCGACGTTGTCCGGGCTCCAGGGAGCAATCGATCCATCCTCACGGCGAGTCACCAGAAAATGTTCGGGCTCCATGCCGACGTTGAAGACGTAGCCTTTGTCTCGCACCGACTGCAAGACCCGTTTGAGATTCGTTCGCGGGCAAAAGGCATAAGGCTGTTGGTCAACGAACAGATCGGCGGCGAAGCGGGCCGTATTGGGCATCCACGGCAGCGGCGTATAGCTGTCGAGGTCGATGCGCGCCATCATGTCGTGGGAATGCGGTCCTTGTCCCATTCCCCACACCGCGGCTCCCGCAAAGCCCGCTCCGTCATCAATCACACTGTCCAAGCTCGACGCGGGAACCATCTTCACTTTGGCGGCACCATGAATGTCAACAAACTGTGCCAGGATGAAGTCGATACCATCCTGCTTCATCTGTTCGCGAATAGCTTCTCGATCAGTCATGTTTTTTGATCTCGCGTTTCGTGTTCAATCAAGACGGCGGCTAATTCACCTGGCTGACGCAACTGCGCCGCCTTCGCAGTGTATTGCGAGGTTTCCAGTGCGAACTTCCAAATCATAAACGCTACACAGAATACCAAGCAGGCGAGGAACATTGGCACTTCCCAACCGGCGAGCGGGTAGATCGGACCGACTTCCATTGGATTTGTCTGCCACGTTTCGATCGTCGGATTCATTTGTCACTTTCTTTTAGTCGCTGCTGCATTGCTTCGCGTTCGGCCTCGACGAGTTCGCGGCTGTGTGCCGTTTCGTCAGCCATGATATCGTGATCCAGCCCGGCCAATTCGACTTCCCACGGAATACGCAACAGGCCCGCCCGTTTCAACGCCCATGCCGCGGCGTAACAGGGGACGAACCCCATCACGAAAAAGACGATGACGGCTCCGGCGATTTGGCCCCACGGAGTAATCGGTGCGTAGCCTGCATTGGGAGAACTCGGATACCCCCACAGCAAAAAGCCGGCAACGATCACACCGATCGAACCGCAGTAGCCGTGAATCGCCACGGCCCCCACCGCGTCGTCAATCTTGAACTTTCGCTCGACCCAGTAGTGCAGTTTATAGGCACACCACACTCCCAACACGGCGATGAAGAACGCTTGAAAGGGATGATACAAGTCGTTGCCGGCCGATGCGGTGATGACTCCGCCAAGTCCGCCTTGGAATGTCCAGAACGGGTCGCCTTTCGAGACGATGTACCCGATCAGCAGCCCGCCCGTCAGGGCCATCAGGAAGTTGACCGTGATGGCGCTCAGCGTGGTCGGCGTGAGATAGATCGTTGTCGCGGAGAAAAACGTGCGGCTATCGTCGGGATCGATGTCGATGATCGGAACATTGCACGCTGCATAGAAACCCCAGAAGCCCGTGAAGATCAGAAACATCCCGATGATGATCATCCAGGTGTTGTGAGCCGGGAACGCGCGTGGCGTGCCGTCGTCGCGGAAGCGGCCGATGCGCGGACCGAGATGAATCAGAATCGCCAGTGCCGAGCCGCCCGAAATGGCGTGAATGACTCCCGATGCGTAGGCATCGTGATAGCCGAGCTTTTGCACCATCCACCCAGTATCCGACCAACCCCACGCGGCAACGAGCACCCACGTGATGCTGCCAACCAAGATGGCGAGCAACCAGAACGCGCCCGAACGAATTCGCTCGATGACCGCACCGGATAGAATCGAACCGGCCGTCCACGAAAACAACAAGAACGCGGCCCAAAACACGCCATTTAACCGCGACCACGTGGCAGTGTCGCCGCTGGTCAGCGTCGAGTCCGCCGGTTGGCCGCCCATGTGCGGACCCATGAGTTCGTTCCATGGCAGACTCCACGCAGCGCTCTTGAGGCCACCCGTGATACCCGGTCCATTCTGGCAGGCGAAGTACAGCCACCAGCCGACAAAGAAAAACGCGAACGTGATCACCGGGATCAACATCGAGTTCTTCATCAGCGTATTCAGCTTGTTCTTCTCGCGCGAGACGCCAACTTCGTACAGGCAGAACCCAACGTGAATCAGAAACATCATCACGACAGTCACCCAGTAGTAAAACTCGGTGAAGATGACGGTTAGTGCGCTGAGTTCGTTTTGCATACGATCGACTCGATTGGGTTAGCCGAATGGTATCAGCTAGCCGACCAAGCTCAAGCAGGAGCGTCATGTTCGCGCCCACAGTCTTCGCGCGCATCGCACTTGCGGCCAGACGGTGGAGTTGGGTTCGGGTAGCGGTATCGTTTGGCGAATCAGACTTCCGAAGTCTCGGAAGACTTCGGAAGTCTCCCTGAAACCGCTCCACCACCCAGGTTCGTACCTTGCTGAACCGTGCGACGGAACCTGCTACAATGCCGCCCTGTCCGGCAACGCACATTTTCCAACCTTGGGCGATCCCTTATGGCGGCAGACACCACGATACTTCACATCGAGCAGCAAACCCGCGAAGCCGGGAAACACACGATTCAGCTCACGCTCGAGCGGCCCGGCGAATCGAGACTCACGGCCAAGGCGGACATCGAGTTCGCGCTCACCGCGCAGGAACACGCCGAGTTACGGTGGTACCTCGAAGATTACCTCGTCCGGGCGGAATCCGTCACGGCGGAACACGTCCAGCAGATTGAACGCTGGATGAAGGAGCGGGGCGAGGAGCTGTATCGCAAGGTTCTGCGAGCCAATGACAACACGCAAGATCTGTGGTCCAGCGTGCGGAATCAGCTTCATGACCTGCGCGTCGAGATCACGACCGGGGTGGCCGATACGGCCGCGATTCCGTGGGAGTTGATGTACGAGCCGAAGTCGGACTCGGCGATCGCGCTGCGAGTAAAATCATTCGTCCGCGTGCAGTCGGAAGCCAACATCAGCTTCGTCAAGCCGCCAGACACCGACGAACTCGGACGCGTCCGGTTGCTGTACGTCGTGTGCCGGCCCAGTGGAACGAATGGCGTCGCGCTGCGGGCGGTCGTCAATCAACTGCTGCAGGCTCTGGAAAAGGAAAAAGACCTGGATCGCTTCGACATCACGGCGCTGCGGCCGCCGACTTACGAGCGATTGCAAAAGGAACTCGCGAACGCGAAAGCCGCCGGACGGCCGTATCACATCGTGCATTTCGACGGGCACGGCGTGTATGCGGACCTTGAGAAAACAACGCTGGCCGACTGGGCGAAGGCATTGTCTCATCTGGTGCTGGGATCCGACACCAAAGGCAAGCACGGCTACCTGCTGTTCGAGCATCCCGACAGCGAGGACAAGATGCGGCCGGTCTCGGGCGATCAGCTCGGCAAGTTGCTGCACGACAACGGCGTGCCCGTGCTGGTGCTGAATGCCTGCCAGTCGGCCATGCACGAAGCGACCAGTAGCCGGAGTCGCCAGACTTCGGATGAAGAACACGTGGAAACCCCGAATTCTGGCGAATCCGGCTACGAAGACGTTCACGACGAAGTCCGCGCGATCGGCTCGCTGTCGCAGGCCGTGGTCGATCAGGGCATCCCGGCAGTGCTGGGGATGCGGTACAGCGTGTTTGTTGTCACGGCCGCGCAATACATCGGACGAGTGTACTCGGCGCTGGCCGCAGGCCGGAGCTTCGGACAAGCGGCGACCGAGGGCCGCAAAGATCTGCACGCCAACCCCGAACGCTGGGTCGGCCTGCAGCCTCGGCCGTTGCAAGACTGGTCCGTGCCGGTCGTGTTCGAGGCCGCACCGTTGCAGTTGTTCCCGGACATCACGGCCTCGAAAGCGAAGACACTGCGCGAGCAATCCCGCGCCGCCGCGGCGCAGCTCGATCCGATTCAAAACGGCTCGATCGATGTGAAGTACGTCCCCGACACCGGCTTCGTCGGCCGGGACGAGACGCTGTTGCTGCTGGATCGGGCGTTCGATACGCAGCGGGTCGTGCTGCTGCACGCTTACGCCGGGCAGGGCAAGACGACGACCGCCGTCGAGTTCGCTCGCTGGTACGCGACGACCGGCGGACTGGGTGCCCGCCCGAACGTGCTGCTGACGTCGTTCGAAACCACGACCACGCTGCGCGACGTGCTGGACACGATCGGCCAGGCGGCGGTCGAGGACTGGGCGGCCATCAACCGGCTCGAAGAGAAGCAGCAGCGTGTGCTGGCCGTGCTGCGGAGCGTGCCGCTGCTGTGGATCTGGGACAATGTCGAGCCGGTTCAGGGGTTCCCCGCCGGCACCGAATCAAGCTGGACGGACCAGGAGCAGCGTGAGCTGGCGGACTTTCTGAAGCGGATCAAGCTGGATTCGCAATCCAAGGCGAAGGTGCTGCTGACCTCGCGGCGCGACGAGCAGGCGTGGCTGGGCGGGATTCCGTACCGCGTGCCGATGCCCAAGATGCGGCCCAGCGACGCGGCCCGGCTGGCTCAGCAACTGGGTGCCGAGCGGAAGCTGACGCGCGTCGAGATCAACAGTTGGCAGCCGCTGCTGGACTACTGCGCCGGCAACCCGCTGACGCTGCGCGTGATCGTGGGCCAGGCCGTGCGGATGGGACTGCGGGGCGAGGACCAGATCGCGACCTTTGTACAGGCGGTCCGCGACGGCGAGCAGCAGATTGAAGACGCCGACGAAGCCCAGGGCCGCGACGTCTCGCTGGGCGCCTCGCTGGACTACGGCTTCAAGAACGCCTTCAACGAGGACGAACTGCCCGTCGTCGCCCTGCTGCACCTGTTCCAGGGTGTGGTGGATGTGCGCGTGTTGGAGTTGATGAGTGTTGGCGAGTACGCGTTGCCGGAATTGGCCGTGGGGCAAGCTTCCAGCTTGCCATCCGACACGCAAGCTGGAAGCTTACGCCACGTCAAGCTCACGGCGTTGCTCGAGCGTTGCAGCGAGACGGGCCTGCTGACGCATCTGGACGGCACATGGTACACGATCCACCCGGCGCTGCCGTGGTTCCTGCGTCAGCTCTTCGCCCGGCATTATCCAGCAACAAGTAGCATGGGCCCCCGGCCCGTGTCCCCCGCACAGCCGACGCCTTCGGAAGCCGGCACAACCAACGAAGTCCACGGGCCGGGGGCTCATGCTACGACCGCCACAGCCGCGCTCCGCGCGTGGGTCGAGGCCGTCGGCGCACTGAGCAATCACTACCACGACCAATTCGGCGACGGCAACCGGGACGTGATCCAGCCGCTGGTCCTGGAAGAGTCGAACCTGCTGCACGCCCGCCGCGTGAGCCGCCGCCACGGCTGGTGGTCGCCAGTCATCAGCGCCATGCAGGGCCTGCGGACGCTGTACCAGTACCAGGGCCGCCTGGCGGAATGGTCGCGGCTGGTCACCGAAATCGTGCCCGACTACTGCACCGACGCCGACGACCCCGTCCCCGGCCGCGAAGACCGTTACAGCCTCGTCATGGGCTACCGGGTCGGTCTGGCCCGCGATCACCAGCGCGACCTGCCCCAGGCCGCCCGCTTACAGGAAAAGGCAGTCGACTGGGACCGCCAGCAGGCCGCCGCCGCGCTGGCCCTGCCGCCCAACGCCCCGCTGGATGCCGACCAGCGAAACCGCATCCGCACGCTCGGCGTCGGCGTGTTCACTCTGGGCCAGATTCTCAGGGAGCAGGGCAGCGGCGATTGCATCCCGGCCTACGAGGAGACCGTCCGCTACACGCAACGCATCGGCGACACCGCCGCCGAAGCCACCGCCCACTTCAACATCGGCCACGCGTACATGCAGCTTCCCGAGATCCGCGATCTGGATGCCGCCGAGGCCGCCTACCAGCGTAGCCTGGACTTACGCGAAAAGGTCGACGCGGTGGGCCGCTCCCGGTGCATCAAGCAGATCGGCATGGTGCATCACGAGCGGTTCAACGAATCGCGAGCCGCGCTCGTAGGACGGACGCCGTCGTCCGTCCAGTCAGAGGCGACGGGCAAGAGTGCCCATCCTACGGATACGACGGACTCGGAAGTCCGTCGTACGGAAGAGGAGGAGGTGCTGCGTCACGCCCAGGCCTCCGAGTCGCACTACCACCAGGCACTGGCCCTCTGCCCCGCCACCGCCATCACCGACCTGGCCCCAATCCACAACGCATTAGGCAATCTTTACTTCGAAGTTGGCCGGACCGAACGGGCTCGCGAGCACTATGAGAAAGACGCACACTACGAAGAACAAGCCGGCAACCATTACGGTGCGGGCCAGACGCGTTTCAACATGGCCCTGATGTATCTTTCCTCCGCGTCGCGCGAGTCCACGCCGTCCGGTCGCGAGACGCTGTTACGCCGCGCGCAGACCTACGCCGCCGCCGCGCTGCGCGACTTCCAGCACTACGAAGGCCGCGCCGCCGCCGATGAAGCCCAAGCCCAACAACTGATCGACCTCATCCAGCAGCAACTCCCGTAGGCCGGATCAAGGCTTTGCGCAGTTCCGGCACCGGTACGGCGTTCCGTTCGTGCCATCGAGTGGCTGCGGTCGAGTCTTCGAGCCCCCAGAAAAACCCGCTCGCCCCGATCATTCACGAAGCCTAAAACACCGGTGTATTGAAGCCTGAAGCGCCAGCGAAGAAAAACGCCGTGCGAGGCTTCGCTCGCGATTTTCGAAGTTGCGATTTTCAGCGTCCTATGGCCTGAAGGGCCTGAACATATCAGCCCAGGGCAACGCCCTGGGGATCTTGATGCGCGCCACGACGAAAGCCCTGAAGGGGCGAAACACATGGCGTAGTCGAATGGTGTGTCGCCCTTTCAGGGCTCAAACGCGTTTCTGCAATCACAACCCAGGGCGTTGCCCTGGGCTGATATGTCCAGGCCTTTCAGGCCAAAGCAAAGAGCGCTGAGAAACGCAACTTCAACACTTGCGCTTCAGGCTCGAATACTCCACGATAACGAGCCCTCAGCGCCCTTTTTCTGGGGGCTCGAAGACTCGACCCCAGCCACCCTCAACTTCAGCGGAGAAAATAAACTTACGGATCCCTGCGTCCGGGAATCCAATCCGTCCCCGCCAGCGGCACCTTCGCCATCGCGGCGGCTTCGACCGTCAATGCAACCAGATCCTCCGGTTCCAAGTGATGAACGTTCGACTTGCCGCAGGCCCGGGCGAGGGTGGTGAGTTCCATGTTGAGGACTTGCAGGTAGTTCTTCAATCGCTCGGCACCCACGTCCGGCGTCAATCGACGTTCGAGAACGGAATCTTGCGTTGTGATCCCAACGGGGCATTGGCCAGTGTGGCAGTGATGGCAATAGCCGGGCGCAGTACCAAGTTTCGCGTAATCCTCCGTGGCGTCGATGTTCGCGCCATCTTGGACATACGAATCGTGGTTGCAGCCCAAGGCCACCAGCACGCCTTGCCCGATCGCGACCGCGTCGGCTCCCAACGCCAATGCTTTGGCAACGTCCGCTCCCGTACGAATTCCACCTGAGATGATCAACTGGACTTCGCCCACGACGTTCATGTCGTCCAGCGCTTCGACGGCCAATGGCAACGCGGCGAGCGTGGGAATTCCGGTGTGTTCGATGAAGACCTGTTGCGTCGCGGCGGTTCCGCCTTGCATGCCGTCGATGACGACCACGTCGGCACCCGCTTTGACCGCCAGCTTCACATCATCTCGGACACGCGTGGCTCCCATCTTCACATAGATCGGAACTTGCCAGTCCGTGATCTCGCGTAGTTCCTCGAGCTTGATCTTCAAATCGTCGGGACCGGTCCAGTCCGGATGCCGGCACGCGGAGCGTTGATCGATACCCTCGGGCAAGGTTCGCATCTTGGCAACTCGCGGGCTGACCTTTTGACCCAGCAGCATTCCGCCGCCACCGGGCTTTGCGCCTTGACCGAGAACCATCTCGATCGCGTCGGCCTTGCGCAAGTCGTCGGGGTTGAACCCGTACCGCGACGGCAAACATTGATACACGAGCGTCTTGGACGACTGGCGTTCTTCCGACGTCATGCCGCCGTCGCCAGTGGTCGTCGAAGTCCCCATCGCGGTCGCGGCTCGGCCGAGCGCTTCCTTCACATTCGCCGACAAAGCTCCAAAGCTCATGCCGGCGATCGTGATCGGGATCTCGAGTTCGATCGGCTTCTTCGCGTAGCGAGTCCCGAGCACCGTCTTCGATTCACACTTCTCGCGATAGCCTTCCAGCGGATATCGCGACGCCGACGCGGTGAGAAAGACCAGATCGTCGAACGAAGGGACCGCGCGCTTGGCACCCATGCCGCGGATCTCGTACAGCCCGTGCTGTGCCGCTTCGCGGATGTAGCGGATCGCGAGGCGATCGATCGATGCGCTTTCTTCACGATGAATCGGGCGGGACAAATCAATACTCCTGATGCGCGTCGGCGTTCCAATGGTAAAGACTGCGGGCCGAGGCGATTCGCTTGAACTGGCTGGCGTCGCAATCGATCTCAGCCGCGGCGAGCAGATGCGAAACTCGTTCGATATCGGCGGCCTGCAATTCCTCTTCCCGCGCGTCGGCACCGAGGCTGTGGATCTTGCCCCGCACATAGATCGTCGCCTCGTACAACGAATCGCCGAGGTTCGGCCCCGCGTCGCCACACACGACGAGCGTCCCGGCTTGGGCCATGAAAGCGGAAAAATGCCCGACGCTGCCGCCGACGACGATGTCGCACCCTTTCATCGAGATTCCGCACCGCGAGGAGGCGTCGCCTTCGATCACGACCAGTCCGCCATGCCCCGAAGCCGCGGCACTTTCCGACGCATGTCCCTTCACGCGCACGAGGCCCGACATGATATTCTCGGCGACGCTCCAACCGACGTTGCCATGCACGGTGACCGACGCCCGTTTGTTCATGCCCGCGATGAAGTATCCCGCGTGTCCGAGGATGTCGACGGCGACATCGGCGTCCATGCCGACCGCGATGCTATGGTTGCCGTCGGGATGGAGAATCTCGATTCGATCGACGCCACTGCCCGACAGCTGATGATGCAAGAACTGATTGATCTCTCGGACACTCAGCTTTGCCAGGTCAAATTGCATCGCGTGAGTCATCGTTTACAGCGTCCACGAGTAAATCTGTTCCGGCGCGGGCTCAAAGACATTCGCCGATTGAATGTCGGGAAGATGTGCCAGGGCCCGGAACTCGGACGAGACAGCGACATAGTCATCCGTCTCGGCCGCAACCGCCGGCTTGCACGCGAACGCATCGCGGACCAGCACCATCCGGTCAGCGGTTGCCATCAGAAACGTAAAGAATCCGTCAAGTTCGCTGAACGACGTCTCAATGGCTTGTTCGAGCGTGTCGCCTTCGCGCATCCGCCATTCCAAAAATCGGCAGCCGGCCTCCGTGTCGTTGTCGGTCTCGAAAGTGATGCCGCGGCGTTCGAGCTTGCGGCGGATGCTGAACGGATTCGAGAGCGAGCCGTTATGAACGAGGCAAAAATCTTCGCCGGCCGTGTACGGATGGGCATGCGCCGGCGAGACGGCGGATTCGGTGGCCATTCGCGTGTGGCCGACCGCGTGCGTGCCTTGGAGTTCTCGAAAATGAAACCGTTCCGCGATCTCACCCGGATGCCCTTCGTCCTTGTACATCTCGATGGCCCGGCCGACGGAGATCAAATGCACCGCGGGATAGGCCCGCTTCAGCCAGATCTTGAAATCGTTCACCGCGATCGACGAAACCTTGGATGCGTGACTCGCAACGCAACGCAGTGAGCCCTCGCAACCGGTGCTGCTCGTGAAATCCGTATGAAACGCCTGCCAATCGAAACCGACCTGTGCCGTGAACAGGCCGAAGCGACGTTGTGCTGATTCGAGCGGTTCGTGGAACACCGCAAGTCCAGCAGAGTCCGGACCACGCGTTCCCATGCAATCGAGCATTGGGGTAACGAGTTGGCCGAGACGTTCCCGAAAGTCTTCTCGCTTCACCAAGAGTCCAACGATCCCGCACACGATGACGCTCCGAAGGCTCGGCGTTTGGTCAGTAGACAATCCGCAACCTACAATAACCGCACCTTTATACCTGAGCCGGGCCGCACGGTACAGGACGACGAGTCACGGACGACCTCACAACGCCGTGATTCACACCGGCGATTCCCGTTTCTCGTACAGGCCGATCACGGCCGGAGCATAGGTGCGGACGTCCCACTCAATTGCATTTGGTAACAAGTTTGGATCGAACCGGCCGTCCGATTCGACGATGATCAGACTGGCGATTGGAGCGATCTCGCACATTTTCGAGATGAGTGCCAAGGTTTCCTCGGTTCGCTCGACATAGAAATCGTAGGGCGGGCAACAGAAGATCAGTGCGGGACAAGTTGGCGTCGCGATCCGTTTATAGGCGATGAAGGTGTCGCCCGCTTGGACCTCGATTCGGTTTGCGATCCCCAGCGATGTGGCGTTCTCTTCGATCATCTTGGCGTTGGGAAAACGCCGCTCGAAAACTCGTGCCGAGATGGCTCCCCGGCTGATTGCTTCAAACGCCATGGCTCCGGTCCCGCCAAACAAATCGAGCACTACTTTGCCTTTCGCCGCGGGTCCGATCAGATTGAAGACCGCTTCACGAACTCGGTCTTTCATCGGCCGCAAGCCAGCGTCGCCGTTGTAGCGGAACCCCCTCCCCCGCATGTCGCCGCCGATCACGCGCAGCATTGTCGCTGATATCGGCTGCTGCCGCGGGCTGCCGCCGCCATGCTGACTGGGTCGTTTTCGCGCCATTTCGTCACAAATCCTCTCTGGAGGTAGTATCTTCTTTTGCGGTCGTGTTGCAAGCGTTTACCGTCGTCATGACCGTACGACATGGATTCGTATAACGTCCAGCCACCCAATTCGAAGGTTTCGACGCCCCGCTCGCGAAGAACTCGTCTTTCGTCGAATGAAAACGTACGATATACCAACAAGGCGGCTCGATTCGGGACCTCCTTCTCCTACTCAAAAGTACACAGCACACCAGCATGGGTATTCACGACCGACAGTATTACCGCGATGAAGAGACGGCTCGCGGCGGCTTTGACGCCAGCGGCTCGACGATGATTACGAAGATCGTCGTGGTGACGGTCGCGGTGTTTTTTCTCGACCTCTTCATTCCTGGACCCAAACACTGGTTGCTGCGTCAGATGGCGTCCGGACCTCAAGACCTTACTCATCCGTGGTTGTGGTGGCGGTATCTGACTTCCGGCTTTGCGCACGACCCGGAAGGCTATCAGCATATCCTCTTCAACATGTTGAGCCTGTGGTTCCTCGGCCGAATCGTCGAGGCGGTCTACGGCTCGAGAGAGATTCTTCGTTTCTACCTCGTGGCGATTGTCTTGGGTTCCGTCGTACAAGCGCTCCGGCAATTCGCGATGGTTCCCGAACCGGAATGGGCTCGATGCTGGGGAGCCTCGGGCGCGGTCGTCGGCATCGTCATGCTGTTTGTGTGCCACTTTCCCAAGCAAAAACTATTGCTGTTCATGATAATTCCCGTTCCGGCGTGGCTCGTCGGTGTGTTGTTAATCGGCATGAATCTGCTAGGAGCGGGCGGTGTCGAAGTGTCACTGCCGGGAGGCAGCGATCGCATTGGGCGTGTCGCGTACGATGTCCATTTGGTCGGCGTCGTGTTTGCCCTCGCCTATTTCAAGTTCAAGTGGAACCTGGGCCGATTCGTACCGCGTAATCTCTCAAGTGTCACGAAGTCGCTGAAGCCGAAGCCGCAATTGCGAGTCCATGATCCGGATGATGACCACAGCGGCTCCGATACCGAGGGGGACGCGTTGCTTGAGAAAGTCAATCAGCACGGCATCGAGAGCTTGACCTCGCGCGAGCGGAAGATCCTCGAAGACTACAGTCGTCGGATGCGGCAGAAGCATCGCTGACGCTTGCGCCGGGAGTATTCAAAGGAGCGCCGCTCCGGCCATTTAAGACCATGAGCGATCGTGTGCATGTTGGTGGGATCGTGCTGTGCGGCGGCAGCAGCAACCGCATGGGGCGGCCGAAGGCCACGTTGCCCTTCGGGCCAGAATTGATGCTGCCGCGAGTTGTGCGTCTGCTTGCGGAAGTCGTCGCGCCGATTGTCGTGGTGGCCGCCGCCGACCAGCAGCTGCCTGATCTTCCGCCAGACATCCTTGTGACACGCGACGAACGAGATGGCCGCGGACCGCTGGAGGGACTTCGAGTTGGACTCACGGCGCTCGCCAGCCACGTTGATGCGGCTTTCGCCACCAGCTGCGACGTGCCGCTGCTCGCGCCGGAGTTTGTGCGCCGGATGATCGCTGAGCTTGGTGAGCATGATGCGGCTGTTCCGGTTGACGGCGAGTTCCATCACCCGCTGGCGGCTGTCTATCGGACGAATACGGTCGCCACGATGGAACAGCTTCTCGCTCAGGAGAAGCTACGGACGTCGGATCTCTTTGCAACGCTGCTCACGAGTCGCGTTCCCATTCGAGAACTTCGCGGCATCGATCCGGAATTGCTGACGTTGATGAATGTGAATACGCCGTCGGACTACGCGAACGCGTTGCAGCTGGCCGGGTTTCCGATCGACTCGACGGTGAAGACGCAATTGGGGCTATGACGAGCCCAGTGGTGCCTGATAATGTAACGTGGCCGTTCGCTCCGCGAACGAGCACGCATTTTCGCGGAGCGAAAAGCCACGTACTTGTCCAACTAACCAACGTCGATACCATCATGTCCGACGATACACAACTAGACCTTGCCCGTAAGCAGATCGAGTTTGCGCGCTCTTACACCAAGACGCTGCTCGCCGACATCGAGCCGGACGAGTGGTTCACGATTCCGGCGGGCTGCGTCTCGCACCTCGCTTGGCAAGTCGGCCACTTGGCGATGGCGCAGTATGGCTTGTGTCTGTTCCGAATCCGTGGCAGGCAGCCGATCGACACGCAGCTGATGTCTTCGGGGTTTCGAAAGAAGTTCAGCAAGGGAACAACGCCCGATCCCGACCCAGCGAATAACCCGTCGATCGACGAGATTCGACAAGTCTTCGAGCACGTCTATGAACAGACGATGGCAGAGATGGCAGGGTACGACGAAGCAACACTCAGCGAACCAGTCGACATGCCATATACGGCTTATGCGGCGAAGCTCGGGGCGTTGCTGTTCTGTTCGCACCACGAAATGATCCACGCCGGCCAGATCGGACTGCTCCGAAGATTGCTTGGCAAGCCACCGGTAAGGTAGGCGCAGGGCGCGCCGCGAGATATTTCGCTAGTCCGTGGCGGTCTCCCCGCGGGTGCGAACGACGGCACGTGATCCATGAGGATTGATCCACACCCAAGGGAGTGGCCACAGGGCGAGCAACACGAACACACCCAGACGAATGCAGTTATCGATCCGCAGTCGCCGCGTGTCCAAGACGGTGCCGCGAATGTCGCCGAAGTCGAGCGGCGCACCGTCGTTTATGGTCAGTAGCCGCCTGGCATCGTCCGCTTCGATTCCATAAATGAGGAAGTGAACGCTCCCGTCCGCGAGAGCGACATTGCGTCCGTGTGACCATTCGTAGAAGAATGTCCGCGAGATGTGTCCCGAACACCGGTTCGGATCACGCGAGGTCAGCAGCTCAATCGCATCGGCGTAATCGATATCGGTCGGCTCCATCCACGAGACTTGCGGATCTGACGTTTCGCAAACGAGGAGCGACGAAGACGAGCCATCGAGGATGTCGCTGAAGCCGATTGCCCGCTGCCCGGGCCATGCCGTATTATTCCCAACAACTGCGAGATAGCTGGTGTGTGTTTGAGCGAACGAGCTGGGTTGGTGGCTTGAACAGGAGTACGCCCGCGACATGTGCGTCAGGAGCTTGCGGTTGTTGGGGCCGTCCCACGGTTCGTCGAAGCGGTACGCGTCATACAGAGGCTGCTGTTCCAGGAACGGCAGAATCAGGACTCGCCAGCTGTGCATCCGTCGTCCATTCTCATCGGCGATATACGCTGGCGGGAAGGACTTGTAGACGTCGTGATAATTATGAAGTGCGATTGCAATCTGCTTGAGATTGTTGGAGCATTGCATTCGCCCAGCCCCTGCTCGAGCCGCTTGCGTCGCAGGCAGGATTAGCCCCAGCAGGCAGCCGATTAGCGGCAACAACAACGAAGCGATCGCAAACGCCCGCGGTCTCGATTCACTCCAGAACACCCAGCCCCATGCTGCACACAAAATGGCCGCCAGCAAAACCCCACTTGTTCCAAACGTCTCCTTTGCCGACCAAAGGAACGCCAATCCATACATCAAGTGGACGATCCGAAAGCGATTCCGAAACGTCCAGGCGGGGCGTCTATCTTGCTCAATCGTCATAACCGGAATCTCTCTAAGCCCATCCAAACAATCTCAGCGACCAGCATGAGCAGATTACCCAGAATTCTTGCAGTTTGCATTCCCAACTCACCCCGTCGCGCCGATAAGTAGAAGATACACGGTTTTTAGCAAGCGGTCACCGCAACGCGAATTTGAAGGGGCCACACCATGAGTTCGATCGACAGTTCCATCACCGGCCTAATCGCGGCACAACAAGCGTCGCTCAGCTCGAACATCAGCATCGCCATCGCAGCGAAGCAGCTCGACGCGTACAAGCAGCAGGGCGAAGCGGTTGTCTCGTTGCTCGATACAGCCCTCCAGCTGAGCAAAGAAGCAGGCAAAGGCGGCAAGATCGACTCGGTGGCGTAGTACGTGGCCTTTCGCTCCGCGAAAGTGCGTCTGTTCGCGGAGCGAACAGCCACGTATGTCAGTCGTCCTGATCCGTTGTCGGCATGCCCAGCTGCTTCATCTTGCGATAGAGATTCGAGCGGTGCAGGCCCAAGCGTTCGGCCGCATCGGTCATGCTGCCACGCGCACGCTCGATCTGCTTCTTGATGTATTCAATTTGAAATCGCTTCGTGGCGTCGGGCAGCGGTAATTCGAGCGAGAACATCGCACTGTCGTCACCTGACGGCGAGAGAATGAACGCCAGTTCGTCGATGTCGACCTTGTCGCCTTGCGACAGATAGGCGATTCGCTCCATCAGGTTCCGCAACTCGCGGACATTGCCGGGCCAGTTGTGCTTCAAGAGCCGTTTGGAGGCGGCCGCGGTGAATGTTGGCGCACTTCGACGAGCCTTGACACAGAACTCGCGCAGAAAATGTTCCGCCAGCATGACAATGTCTTCGCCACGATCGCGCAGCGGAGCGAGTTCCAGGGTGACCACATTCAGCCGGAAATAGAGGTCTTCGCGAAACTTCTTGTGGCGCACGAGTTCCGCCAGCTTTTGGTTAGTCGCCGCAATCACTCGTGCGTCCGTGTGGATCGGCAACGATCCGCCCACACGGACGACGACTTTCTCTTCGAGGACTCGCAGTAACTTGGCTTGGCCGCTCAGGCTCAGATCGCCGATCTCGTCGAGAAACAGCGTTCCGCCGGAAGCCAGTTCGAACTTGCCAGGCCGCGTTTGGTAGGCATCCGTGAAAGCGCCTTTCTCGTGACCAAACAGCTCACTCTCCAGCAAAGTCTCGGTCAAGGCGGCACAGTTCACGGCGATAAACGGTTCGTTGCGGCGGGCGCTCAAGTAGTGAATTCGTTTGCTGACAACTTCTTTGCCGGTGCCGTTCTCGCCGAGAATCAGCACCGCCAAATCGGTGTTGGAGACTCGCGCGACGGTCGATCTCAAGGCTTCGATCGCGGGGCAATTGCCAATCAATTGCGAGCCTTGCGTTCCCTCGTCGGCGGCCTGATCGCGGACCTTCACAAGTTGTTCGTGCTCGTGCGTGTTTTCCAAGGCGATCGCAGCGTGACCGGCCAGTTCGATCAGCGCTTCCTCGTCTTCATCGGTGAACTCGCCGTCGCGTTTGTTGATCAGCTCGAACGCGCCGAGCATCGTCCCTTTCCCGCCGACCAGCGGCACACACAGCAGCGTGCGTGTATGAAAGCCGAGCTGCTTGTCGACACGGCGATCGATTTCATCTTGCTCGTGGCGATCAACACGTGCTGGCCGGCCACTGTGGATGACTTGCCCGACGATGCCCGTTGTATCGGCAATCCGCAACTCGCCCCCCTCGACTCCCAACGCCGGCCGTCCGACGAGCATCTTATGGGATCGATCCCACAGGAAGATGCTCGCACGCTCGACGTTCAGCAATTGCGTCGACGTTTCGGCCATCGTTTGCAACAGCTGCTCCATCTTCAGCGTTTGATTCCACTGCGCGGCGATGCCGAGAATCGCCTGCAGGCGTTGGATTCGCGAGCGAGCCCGCTCGCGCTCTTCGACTAGGCTTCGAGCTAGCGCGACTTCTTCGATCTGCGATTTGAAGAGCGCGGTCGTCTGGGGATTCGGAGATTGATCGAAATGACCGATGAGCAGCAAATCGGCGTGTTGCGGAATCGCGCATGCCAGCCAACTTCCCGACACCGTGACGCCACCCCGGTCCAATGCCTCGGCCAGCAAATCGTTCGGGAGCGTCTTTCTCGATCCTGAGAACGACTCCAGCGCCCATTCGCCCTTGTCGCTGCGTACCACGGCGAGAAAATCGCTATGAAGCTCGCTGGCGATGAGCGGCAGAACGATCGCCGACAATTCGGATACATTGATCGAATCGATTACGGCTCGGAGAAAGACCGGATTTGCTGACATTTCGTCACTTGCTCTGGGTGGCTTGCCGGATGGTTCTGGAAATGGTGGCGGATGCCGATTCGTTGATAGTATCAGAATGACGACGCAGTGACAGCTTGTCGTCAGATCGACAATAGAGGTGGCGACTACGGGATTTCGGCGGTTGGCGCATGGTTGAATTGCAATGGAGCCGATATCCTGGGGCCTGCGGCGTGTAATCCCGCGACTCGATGGCGTTGGCGCGTTAGTACGATGGCCTTCCAAGGCCGTCGATTGCTTCACGACGGCCTTGGAAGGCCATCGTACAAGTCTTAGCAACCAAGGAGTTAGACGATGGGTCTGTTTGACGGCAAAAAGGGTTTGATTCTCGGGGTCGCCAACGACCGCTCCATCGCCTGGGCGATCGCCAAAGAGATTATGGAGCAAGGGGGCGAATGCGGCTTCACACATCTTCCCGACAAGCCGGATGACGCTAAGAAAAAAAGCCGTGGCCGTGTTGCTAAGTGTACGGATGGCTATGCCGCCGCGAAGTTTCTTGTTCCCTTGGATGTTCGCAGCGACGAAAACATTGCGGAAGTCATGAAGACCGCTGCGGAGACGTTTGGCAAGATCGACTTTCTGTTGCATTCGATTGCCTTCGCCACCCTGGAAGATCTCCGCAAGGACACTGTCGAGACGAGCCGCGAGGGCTTCAAACTCGCGATGGAGATCAGCGCCTACAGCCTGCTCGCCGTTGCCAATGCCGCGAAGGAGATCATGAGCGGCCGCTCGTCGATCCTCACGATGACTTACTTCGGCGGCGAGCGATGCGTGCCGGGCTATAACGTGATGGGCGTTTGCAAGGCAGCGCTGGACGCCTCGATGCGTTACGCCGCGCATGACCTGGGGCCGCGCGGTATTCGCGTGAATGCGTTGAGCGCGGGGCCGCTGAAGACGCTTGCCAGCTCGGCTGTTGGTGCGAAGGGGATGGAGTCGCTTTATGAGTCCATGTCGCCCATCGGTAGGAATATCACCCACGAGGAAGTCGGCCGGACCGGTGCGTTTCTGCTTTCGGATATGTCGGACGGCATCACGGGCGAGATCCTGCACATCGACGGCGGCTACAACATGATGGGCTCGCCCGGTCGATTGCTCGATAAGATCGAAGCCGCGAAGTGAAGCCGACCGAAGAGCCGTATGATGCCAAATGCCCCGACGCGAATCGCCATCGCCGTGGTCGAGCGAAATGGCCAATTCCTGGTGGGAGAACGTCCGCCAGGAAAGCCGCTCGCTGGGTGTGCTGAGTTCCCTGGTGGGCGCGTCGAAGTCGGTGAGACGCCCGAGGAGGCAGCGGTTCGCGAGTGCTTCGAAGAAACGGGCCTGAACGTCTCGGTCGTCCGTCGTTATGACGAATCCCGACATGACTACGCGCACGACCGCGTGCATTTGCATTTCTTCGCCTGCCGGACGATCGGCGCTGACATCGAGCCACGAACGCCGTTCCGTTGGGTGCCGCGAGGGGACTTGAGATCGCTCGATTTCCCCGCGGCGAACCGCGAACTGCTGAGCGTGCTGGCCGACGCGGAAGACTCGGATTAGCAGCTCAAAAGATGGTATCAGGCGCTGTATTGCCAAGGTCCATCGTCGCGCCAAGCGACATCGTCGCCAGAGTCACTCCGTTCATCATCCACGAGCCGATTCCAGTCCAGGTCGCCAGCAGGCAGATCGCGGCGACGAGCGCCAGGCAGGCAAAAAAGAAACGCTCGTAGCGAACTTGGTTTTCCGCGCGTTGTCCCAGGCGAGCGATCACGACGCTGAGGATCGCGGCCGCTTGAACGACCAGCGCAACACAAAAGAAAACGCTGTCTTGATTGTTAGCCCACATCCTTGTTGGCTCCTGATGACGTTGAACGCGGCGAGAGTGTACCCGGATTCATGCCATCAAGGGAATGCGAACTTTGTGCCAATGCCGCTCCGACGATCGAAAATATGCGGCGATGGCACGAATACACGACGTTTGTGCCAGTTTTTTCGCCGCGATGTCGAAGCCGGCGCGTTGCAAATCTTACAACTCGATCGGACCCGCATTGCTAGCGGCAACAGCAAATGTCACTTCAACAATCGCTGCAACTCAGTGTCGAGTTCCGCAGAGTGGATGTTGCGACGGACGACTTGGCCGGACTTGTCGATCAACAACATCGTGGGCAGCGTCATGATGCCAAGTTCGTTGGCGAGACGGCTGTCGAGCCCGCCCGGTTCGTAAAGCTGAGGCCAGGGAAGTGAAGTCGCTTGGAGGTACTCGGTCAGCGACTTGGCCTCGCCATCGAGATTGATGCCGAGGGGGGCGAAACCTTTTGTCGCGTAACGTGCCTGAAGAGCCTTGATGGTTTTCAAGTCCTCCTTGCATGGTTCGCACCAAGTTGCCCAGTAGTGAATCAGGACCACCCTGCCTTGATACGCGGTTAGATCGATCGAGCGACCATCGTGCGTCTTGCCTTGGAGCTGGATGCTGTGCCCCACGGATTCCAGTCGTCGCTTGGCTCCGGCGGCCTTCGTCGCCATCGGGCTGGCCGAGAAGTCGCTCACCACTTGGCTGTACCATTTCGCCGCGTCAGCTTCCTGCCCGGCGAATTCGTGAGCGACGGCGAGTTGGAGCATCGCTTCCGGTGCCGAGTCGCTCTTTGGAAAGTCCTTGGAAAAATCTTCGAGGTCCTTCAACCATTGCTCTTGGATCTTCGCGAAATCAGCGTTTGGCGATTGTAGTTTCTGGCTATAGTCAGCGGTCAGGTACTGAAACTTGACGTAGGGCACAAGCTCCGCCATGTCCCTGTCGCTCGCCAAGTCTTGGACGACCTTCTTCAGGCGATCGATGCCGTCCGGGTAATCACCTGCCTGGATCGCCGCGCTGACACTGTCCGCAAACTGCCGCGTCCAAGTGGATCGTTCTTCGACGGAGGAAGCTTGCGCGGCGATCTTTTCGAGGATGTCCGCCCGGCTTCGATTCAGTTTCGCAAGCGATGCCGAATCGGCGGTTTCGGCCAGTTGCTTGTCGATCTTTTCGAGATCGCCCAGCAGCGATTGCATGGCCCCATTCACGTTTCCGGTATCGCCTTCGATGACGTCCGGCGCCCGCTCCACCGATGTGTAGAAGAACCCCGCCGAAGCTTCGCTTTTCGGGAGGTCAACGACTCGCCAGCCATCACCGACGCGAACCAGCGTGCCGACCGAAACTTGACCGTGCTTTCCGTCTGTGTCGATGATCGCGGCGGCGTTGTCATACGCCACGAGATCCTTGGTCGCACCATCCGCTCCGATGGGAATCACGCCCGGGCGAGTACCACCAAAGTGCAGCCACTTGGCCTGACTCATCACCATCGTTTGTGATTTAGCGAGTGGCGCGATGCCATCTTCGGCGGACTTGATTCGGCTCGCGAGATCGGTTTCCAGGCTCTTGCCGACGCCGAGTTGTGCCAGTTCCGTCTTGGTGAGCAAGAGCCGCTTGAACCGTTCGACATCTCGCTCACGCAGCGCGGCGATCACCTCGGCGGTTGTCTCTTCCGGCGAGATCATTTTCCAATTATCGATAAGGCCATCTTCGTTCTTGTCGAGACCCCACCGTGTGCCGCTCGTCCCCAGCCAGCGATACTGATCCGCCTTGCCGTTGAAGTTGGCATCGACGTCTCGATAGACCTCGATGCCATCTTTGAAGTAGCTCCATTGATCGAGCTTCTTGTCGTTGTTCGTGTCGAGAAATCGACGTAGCATCTGACCGGATTCGTCGCGCACGATCCACCCCGAACCGAGTTCCCGCGCCGCCTCGATCTGGCACTTCGCTGCCTTCTCGGCAGTCGGAATGTCGTACTCGGCGTCCGTTTGAATCGGCTTCAACTCGAGGGCCTGTTCCACGGTCGGCGAGGCCGACAGGTTTAGGGGCGAGAAGGCGAGTACGGCGGCTGCCACGGCGAAGCGAAGATCATTCGTGAGCATCGGGCTGTCTTTCGAGAGGATCGGGCAACGTATTTCGACAACGGTGCTATATCGAGATTTCTCTTCGACCGATTCAGCCTTCCATCGCCAGTAAAAATAGGCAGAGTTTTCCGGTTGTAGTGAAGGTTGGCTACAATCAAGGGCAACAGTTCAACCTTCTGCCAACGTCAGTCGGCATTGGCCTCGATGGCGAATAGGTGCGTCTTGTTGGCGATGTAAAGCACGTTGTTGGCGACGATCGGCGTTTGGTACAGGGAGTTTCCCATGTTGATTTCGTGTTTCGGCGACAGCCCTTTATCAATCGATTCCGTCGAGTCAGGCGACAGATCAAAAATTGCCACGTCTCCATCCTCGTCACCCACATACACGAGCCCGTCGTAGATGACGGGAACGGCGATCAGGTTGTTGCGAGTCCCCCGTCCCCCCAGAATCCACTTTGATTCCTTTGCGTTAGCGTCGAATTTCCAAACCAGTTCCGGCTTGCTGTCTTTCCAGCGATCCGCTCGAAAGCTGTAGAGCCAGCCGTCACCACCGGGAAAAATCACTTGCGGTACACCTTCAAACACACCTACTACGGGACTTGACCACTGGCCGTGCAAGATGTTCTGGCCGGGCGAGTTGTCTGTCCAAAGCACCTCGCCGTTGTTCTTGTCCATCGCCATGAAGCTGGGCGCATCCGGGGCCGGAATGTGGTTATGCGATTCATCAACGGCATTCGACGTGCAGATGAACAACGTGTTGCCCCAGATCGTGGGGCTGCAATTCGCCATGTTGTGTTGGGAGACGCCGAGTTCGGCCATCATGTCGAACTTCCACACAACATCGGCTTCCTCTCTGTCTGCTGGCGAGATCTTCACGTGGCATGTGAGCTTTTGTCCCTCGGCATCGAGGCGAAAGTTCTTTCGCACGCCGTCAATCATGGCGATGATGTCCCATTGTTTGTTGGGCTCGGCCACGCTGATTTCTACACGTTCCGGCAGTCCGATTCCCGAGGAAACAAACAGCGTTCTCAGCGCTGGCGAAAGCTTGCCGGCGCCGATACCAGCGAGCACGTTTGTTTCAAGGTGAAGCACTTCCTTAGCCGAGTCTTCGGTGGCAGTGATACGAAGACGAGTTCCTTCAAGACGCATTTCATAAAGGGGAACGACGTGTTTGCCGTTTGTCGTCGTAACAATCCAACGGTCTGTGCCTTGGTCTCTCCGAGATGTAAGAAATGAACAGCCGGTCACATTGATGCTGTAGCCACGGCGGGCATTCTACACCTCTGGCTGGTCAATTGCATTCTGACTTTATGTATCCCACGACCGCAGCTCCCATTTGTCGTCGGCCCGCTTCACGAACAGCGATAGCGGAGAAGAAGCAGGCGATGACACCGCGCCGATCGGCCGGCCGACCGCGGCAGCAAATGCCAGTTACTTCATACGCAGCACAAAGATCTTGTGCGGCGCGTCACCATCCACGACATAGAGTTCTCCGGAGGCTGCCTCCAGTCCCTTGGCCAGGCCCAGCTTCACTCCGGGCACGCCTTCGACGTCCCAAACGCCGGCGTCTGCCTTTGCGTTCCAAGCCACTTTCACGATCTGTTTCGTATCGGTCAACACCCATCGGTAGGGCGCAGCGTAGCCCAGCCCGACGATGTTGCCTTGTTGGGACGTATAAACCGGCCGTGGATTGTTCCTCGCATTCAGCACCGCGTAATCCTGCTTCTCAAAATCGTATCGAACCCTGCGGCTGCTGAGTCTTGCTGCACGGAGTGCAGGCCAACAGGCCGAACTCAACGAAAACGACAACAACTAAACGCATCGCCCCTACCCCAATCGATGAATCAGGATGGCACGATAAACAGCCTTACAGCAATTGGACGAGAGGGCGATTGCTATGTCGAACAAACGGCAACATTAATCCAAACTCCGGAGAAGTTCTTCGATGGACATCCGGAGCGCTGCCCCACTTAGGGTCTTCTCATCCATTCCCAGTTGATGCATCCAGTGCGCGGGATTCGGCGGGCCATCGCCCCATTCGGCGGTGGCACCGAACGCGAAATAGACGTCCCATGCTAGTTCTCGATCGCGAGGCAACTCCACGACCTTTCCTAGCGCGAGCCCCAAACTCTTATCAGCATCCCAGAAGTGCGTCGCCCGCTCATTTGGGACTTGTCTGACCGCTTTGACCGCTGCTTGGCGATCGTCCTCTCTCAGGACAGGCGTCCAGACGACGTAGACCTTGAGTTTGTCGTGATTCACCGCTTCAAGAATCTCCTTCTGCACCGCACGGGCACCGTTTTGGCACGGGCCTCACGTGGGCGAGAGAACAAGGACAAGCCTCACGTTTCCCACGTCACGATTGAATGCTTCTTTCAGTTTCAGTTCGCCTTCCGACAACGCGATCAACTCGTCGCCCGTCTCCTTGGAGGCGACTTCGGCAAGTACGTCGTCCAACGATTGGGCGAATGCATCCGGGCCTTGGAAATCTCGAAATCGACGAAGCTCTTCGCCCTCGGGGGACAGCAAACGGACATCGGGAAGGCCGACCGCGCCGTACTTGTTCGCAAGGGCCGGATGCTCGTCTGTATCCACCTTGATCAGGACGCACCGTTCCAAGAGCCGTGCGACCTTCTCGTCGGGGAACGTCTCTCGCAGCATCCGCTGGCAGGGCACGCACCATGACGCAGTGAAGTCCAAGACGATGGGCTTGTTCTCGCTGCGTGCCTTGGCCAATGCTTCGCGAAAGAACGCCGGATCTTCGACAGCTTGAGCCGTGGCCTCGACGCGAGCCGTGAATCCTTCCTGTTTGATGGTAGCAATCAGGTCTGCTTCCGCGGCTTGCGACGCATCGTAATTGACGACAAACTCGTCTCGTTCGAGGTCCATGCGGATCTCTCGAACAGCCTCAAGCCCTTCCAGGGCTTGTTTGACCGCGTTCGGTCACGACATTCACGTGCCGCCGCTTTTGCTCTTCTTGAAGCCGTCGATGTGCAGCGTCACCAGCTTCCAATCGGGCTTCGTCGCCGAGACCTTCTCGACTGGCTCGACTCTCGGAACCGTGGACTGATTGCAACCGAGAAGCGCAAACGCCGCGCACAATGTGGCAGTGGTCAAGAAATTGGATCGCATCGGTCGTCGTTCCTGCTTCGTTCTGGAAAGGACTCAGTTAATCGGCTGTCCCAAGCCTGCTCCACGCAGCGTCGCTTCGTCCGGCCCTCGCCCCGTACAGCAGTCAGCAAGTTTACCATCGATAACAACGGCAGGCACAGAGCGAATGCCCAGGCTCTTCGCCCGACTGGCGACGCTGGGATCGTGCATGTCCAACACCGTCACGTCGCACGATGGGCAGGCGATGTCCTTGACCGTTGAAATCGCGTCGTCACACGCTGGGCATCCCGCACTGAAAACTTCGATGGTGCGTTTCGTAGTCATCGCTGAGTTCTCCTTCAAATGAAATCGATTTGTTGGTCGGTTCGTTCCGCAATCTATCCCTCCCTATCAAGTGCTTCCAGGATCGGGCACTCGCACGTTCCACCGCGACCGCGACACGCCTTCGTCACTTTCACGAGTGCCTTCTTCATTCTTTGTAATGTCCGGATCTTGGCCTCGATATCATCGATCTTCTCGGCGGACCGCTTCTTCACGTCGGCACAGGTCGTCGTCGGATCGAGCCGCAACGAGAGCAATTCCTTGATCTCGTTGAGTGTGAAACCGAGTTCCTTGGCTCGCTTGATGAAACGCAGCCGGTCGACGACTTCCTCGTCGTATTGCCGATAGCCGGACGGCTTACGCTCGGGCACCGCCAGGAGTCCCTTTCGTTCGTAGAAGCGTACGGTTTCTACGCCAACGCCTGCACGCTTTGCAAGTTGTCCAACCGTCCATGAAGCCATTGCAATTTCTCCAACGACACGATTCTACACTCCGTACCATACTACGGAGTCAAGACTGTTACCGCGGAAGCGGATCGCGACGACGTAGCCGCGTCTCGGCTGAGCGTTGATGAGACAATGATCATGATCGCGGGCCGACGATCCCACGCCGGGAGGGTGCGGGCGAAGAGATTTCTCGCACAGAACTTCTGCCGCCGCATCTGGCGCAGTAGGATTCAGTAGCGACTTGGCGTCGAACTCGCTAGATTACAAGCTCCTTCATCCCAGCCGACTCGGAGTGTCTGCCATGCGCCCGTTTCTGACCCTAAGTGTTGTCGCGATAACCGTGGTGCTGGCGTCTTGCAGCCGCACTGAACCACTCTCGAAAAACGGTCAAGGAAGTGAGGCGGTTGCGATAGCAGACGAACAGCGTGCCGATGACGCTCACCACGGCGTCGAGACGGACGTTCATGCGGCTGGTCATGCGCAGCACGAAGCTGCCAGCCAACATCAGGCCGATGGACATCACGCACATGGCGACGGTCACAATGAGCACCACCAAAAGATTGAAGCTGGCCACGCGACGAATCCCGATCAACATGCGGGACATAGCGAGCACACGCATGCTCCCCATGACGACACGCACAAGACGGATCAGTCGGCGGTGACTTCAACGTCTCCCGTCTCCAAAGACCGGACCGCCTTGCAACTCTTTAAGCAACGGATCACGCCGATCATGCAGGCGACGAATCCGTCGAGTTGCAGCGAGTGCCACCTGAGCGGCGTGGACTTGAAGCAGTACATCGGGCCGGATCAAGAGGCGACCTTCGCATCGCTTCGTATGTCGGGCCTGATCGACGTGGATGATCCCGATGCCTCAAAGATTCTCACCTTCATCAATCGCCGACCAGAGAAACCGAGCCTGATCACTGACAAGATCCGCAAGGAAGAGTATGCGGCCTTCCGAGCCTGGATTCACGCCGCCGTGAAAGATCCCCAGGTCGCCGCCGCCGAAACATCGGATGCGGCCCTCGGGCCGACGATCCCGGACGAGGTGATCCGTCATGCACGCAAGGATCGAGTGCTGGCTTCGTTTATCGACAACATCTGGTCGGAAGTCGGCCGTTGCGCCGCGTGTCATTCACCGGATCGCAACCAGAAGCAAGTCGAAGAAAACGGCGAACAGGTTTCCTGGATCAAGCTAGGCGATCCGCAAGCGACGCTCGACTATATGCTGGAAGCTGAACTCTTCGACCTGACGGCACCGGAAGAGAGTCTGCTGTTGGCGAAACCGACGATGCAGGTCAAGCATGGCGGCGGCCAAAAGCTAGTCGTCGGCGATCGCACCTACAAGCAATTTCGCCGCTTCATCGAGGACTATGCCGCCGTCGCGAAAGGAACGTATCAGTCAACCGAAGCGTTGCCAACGTCCAGTGACGAGGTCTCGCAGGTCTCTGATATCTGGTTGAAGTTCACGGACATACCAGCGCGATTCGATAAGAAGCTTTTACAAGTCGACCTCTACCGGTGGAACCCGGCTTCAAACTCGTGGTCGCCAGATCGCTGGGCGACCGCTGATCGCGCCATCGCCGGCGACCGCCGTCTCTGGCAGCAACATATCAGCGTCACCGCCCCTCGCGGATCAGAACGCGCCGCGCTGGTCCGCCGGGAGCCACATCTTCCTCCCGGTAAATATCTCGCCAAGATCTACATCGACGAAACCGGCAAGCTCCAGACGCAATACCCCGCCGAGCTAACCGACGAAGACTACATGGGCCAAGTCGAAATCGATAGCCGTTGGCAGGCCGGTTATGGACGCATGACGGCTGCGAAGTATCCTCATTGATGGTTCGTCCGCGGGGGGCTGAATCAGCATACGCGGCCCTCGCGGAGTCAATGCTAGCGGTCAAAACTGCTACTCACCCAAGCTGCCGAGTCCGGCCAGAAACTCACTCATCTCGCCCGCGGCGTGGGCATTGCCCTGCTGACGAGCCTGCTCGATGCCGGCCCGCAGGACATCTCGTGCCTCGGCAATCCGATCCTGCTTCGCCAAGTGCTGCCCCGCCATGAAGAAGGAAGGAACGTGCGGCGGATCGTCGGCCATCAGTCCGCGCAGAAACTCGAGGCCCCGTTCGTGTTGGCCTTCCTTTTCGTATTCCATCGCTAGCGCGTAGCGCAAGAACTGGTCCTGCGGTTCGGTCGCTAGCATGGCTTCAAACTTCTCGCGCCGTGTCGGTGTGCTCACTTGCTTCTCCTCCAAAGGTGGCCGAGTTCGATCTTAGAGACTGTGGACAAACTAATTCCTGGCGGGCGAATTGGGAGGGCGAGGCTCCCGCCGAG
>JAQBZB010000223.1 GCA_027622275.1 Planctomycetota bacterium
GGCCGCGCAGAAGAATGGCTCCACTTCTTCCTTTCCAAGTAGTGGATCGGTTTAGCGGAGCAAACCCGGATCAATTCACCTGAGCGACATAGGGGGAGCCACTTTTGTAACGGACGGAGATCGGCGCGCGAGGCGAAGCATTTAATCGCCAAATCATCGCACGACCTATAAAATGTCGTTGATCCGCTGTAGCGCCCACCGGCAAGATTCTTGCACCAATGGTTCGGGATCGTCGAGACCGTGCGTGAGTGCCGCGATTGCAGTCGTTGCTCGTTGGTTGCCTAAAACGATGGCGGCGTTGCGCAGGATGCCTCGCCGTTTGGATCGCCACAGCGGTGTCTTACGAAATCGATCGCGGAATTTCTCTTCGGTGAGGTAGAAGAGCCCAGCGAGTTCGAGCGGGTTTTGTTCCTCGCGCGGCGCGAACGACGCTTCGCTGCTTGGCGGAACGCGATGGTTCCACGGGCAAACGTCTTGGCACACGTCGCAGCCGAATACCCAATCGCCCAGGCCCGCGCGGAGTGGTTCGGGGATCTGTTCGCGCAGCTCGATGGTCAGGTAGCTGATGCACTTCGTCGCGTCCAAGACGTAAGGCTGTGGAAAGGCGTTGGTAGGACACGCATCGAGACACGCTCGGCAAGTGCCACAGTGATCCGTCTCGTGCGGCGCGTCGTACTCTAACGGCTGGTCGGTTAGGAGTGCGGCGAGGAAGAACCAGCTGCCCAGCGATTTATTGAGCAACAAAGTGTTCTTACCGATCCAGCCAAGTCCCGCCAACTGAGCGAACTCCCGTTCTAGCAAGGGGGCGGTATCGACAACTCCCCGGACGCTGGCACTAGGAACCCACTCGCGAAACGTCGCCGCCAGCTGCTTGAGTCGCTTGTGAATCACATCGTGATAATCCGCCTCGCCCCAGGCATAGCGCGAGACCCGGCCTTGCCCGGACATCGTCGCAGCAGGCGTCTGGCTCTTGTAATTCATCGCCAGCATGACGATGCTGCGTACGCCCTCCAGCACGGACTGCGGATGCTCGTAGGCCGCTTGTCGTTCGGCGAGGTAATGCATTTCTCCCCCGTAGCCCGCTGCCAGCCAATCGCGAAACCTGCCGAATCCATCCGGAGCTACGGCAGGGCAGACGCCGGCCAAGTCGAAACCCAACCCGCGGGCTTCATGCTTCAGATCTTCGGTCAGCTGTTTTACATCCATTGCGGAGTTGTTGGATTACGCGGGTTGTAATGGGTACGGGCGGCAATTACTGTGGAAGATGTCGGTGCAACTTGCGTGCAACTTGCGTTTCAATCCATGTCGGCTGAAGAGGATACCACGATGAAAGCTGCGATGATTTGTGCGACGTTTTTAGTTGCCAGTCTGATGTTCACCAACGAGTCGCGGGCTCAGAATTGCTACGGTGGCGGAATCGGTTCAGGCCTGCCGTATTTTGGTTACGGCTATAGCGGATCGTTGTACGGTCTCGGTCGTGTCCCAGTTCCTCCGTATTTCGCGTTGCATCCACCAGTGTACTACAGCCACGAGATTCGTCGTCGACCCGTTGGCGACAGTCCCTACGCCTACCCAGCGCGACGTCCGGCCCAGGAGCCAAGACGACAGCTCTCGTTGAATCCCTTTGTGCCGGACCCGATTACCGAAGAAGGTAAACAGCAAACTTCGCAGGCACCCGATTCAGTCGCCAAGGTGATTCGAAATCCTTTCTATGGTGATGACCCGGAATCGCTGGCCGCTGCAAAGCTGATCTATAATCCTTACTACGCCAAATCGGAATTCATCGTCGCTCAGGCCAGCGAATAGCTTGACGCACTTCAGGTCGAGTTTATTTGCCGATCGCGCTGCGATAGCAGTAGTCAAACAACATCTGCCACTCAAGCTGTGCGATTCGTCGGCAAAGTGCTTCGTCAGCCCGCGCGAGGCTTGCTGCTTCACCGAGATCAACAAAAGCGAAGGCGTCCCATTTGTTTTGCCTCGTGAGAAACTCGGCAGGATCGGCCGTGCCGATTTCCCGCGCAATCTGGCTGGCTGCGTGACACAGCGCGGGGAAGATCGCGTGTTCGCCAACGCGACGGAACCAATACTTTGCGTTTGAGAAATCAGGCTCGCGACGGTGCATCAGGCCGTGCCAATAGCTTCCAGTCGCCGTGTGGATATCCTGGCTGATCGAGTGCGACTGGTCGAGGTAGTTGTGCAGCAGCCATAACCCGGAGATACAACAGGAGGCCATATCGCGGTCCACGACCGATTGCCCGGCGAAGACAGCTCCTTCGTCAAGGACTGTTAGCTGTTCCGTAACGTCCCGATTTGGTTGTCCCGGCCCAAGTTCGCACACGTCGGCGGCGGCCAGCAGTCCCGCGCAGGCTGAGCCAAAAGCTAGCGGATTGAAAGAAAACACGATTCAAGTTCCTAATTGAGCGATCGTCGCAACTGTGCAATTAGAATGGTTGCGGAGACCTCGACAAACGAGCCCTATCGTCCCCGGCCACTGGTTGCGAGTGTCACCGGTTACGAGTCTACTGCTTTCCCTGCCCGATTGTTACACTAGGGGGCTGCGAATTTGAATCCTTGCCTCCTTCGATGACATTGCTTTTGGACCTGACCTGATGAATAGTGACTCTCCGGCGACTCCTTCCGACGCTCAGCCACCTATCGACTTGCCAGACCAGCAAGCTGCCTCCCAAGCCACCGAACAAGCGGTAACCCAAACGTCTACTCCGGTCGAGACCGGTGCGGCAGCCGAGGCACCGGTCGAGGAAGCGCCCGGCGAAACGGCGTCGGAGGCGTCGCAAGCAACGGAAGTCACACCATCTCGTCCAAAGATTCAGGTTGGTTCGCGCCGCGGTGAGACAGTGGCGAACGTCAAGTCGAGTAAACCGCTTGTCGCTCGCAAGGACCTGCCCATCGCAGATGATACCGCACACGCCGCAGCCGCAGCCGCTGACAGCCTGCCGAAGCCGATCGTCGAGTCGTTGCCGATCGCGGACGTTGCGCCAACCCGCGCCGATGTGCCCAAACCTTCCAAACGCGATCCGCTGACACCGGAGATGGAAGCGGAGTTGCTGGAAGTGATGTCGACGGTCTCGCTCGACAATGTTGTGGACGCTGCCGCAACCGCGCAGGCCAGCAAAGTGCTTGAACTCGAGACGCGTCTGCGTGCGCCGGTGATGCGAGTCGAAGGTGACAACGTCTTCTTCGACCTGACTGGCCGCAACGAAGGCTTTACGTCCGTGCGCAATTTCAAAGAGCCGCCAGCAGTCGGAGCATTTCTCGATGTCGTGCTGAAGCGATACAACGCCGAGGATGGCTTATATGAGGTCGCTGTACCTGGAGCTTCGATCGATGTTGGTGATTGGTCTGACTTGACCGAAGGTGCCGTCGTTGAAGCCCGCGTGTCGGCGGTTAACACGGGCGGCCTGGAATGCCTGGTGAATAATATTCGTGGCTTTATTCCAGCCAGCCAAGTGGCGATGTTTCGAGTGGAGGATTTCTCGGAATACCTGGGCCAGAAGCTGCAATGCGTTGTCATGGAGACGAATGAACGCAAACGAAACCTCGTCCTCAGCCACCGTGCATTACTCGAACGAGAACGCGAGGAATCGCGCCGCAAGATACTGGCGGAGTTATCGGCGGGCGACATCCGAGACGGCGTCGTCAGCAACGTCAAGGACTTTGGTTGCTTTGTTGATCTCGGCGGCGTTGACGGCATGATTCACATCAGCCAACTGAGTTGGGAACGCGTCAAGCACCCCAGCGATGTTGTTCAGGTTGGGCAGAAAGTTCGCGTGAAGGTCGAGAAGATCAACGAGCAAACCGGCAAGATCAGCCTCTCGTATCGGGACCTTCTCGATCATCCTTGGGACGACATCGAGAAAAAGTTGCCCGTTGGAACGATTCTGAAAGGCGCGGTCACGCGAATTGCCAAATTCGGTGCGTTCGTTCGTGTCGCTCCCGGCGTGGAAGGCTTGATCCACATTTCCGAGATGGCTCACCAGCGGATTCGAGCCGTTGGCGACGTCGTCCAAGAAGGGGAAGACGTCGAGGTGAAGATCCTGTCGATCGACAAAGAGGCACAACGCATTGCCCTGTCGCTGAAAGCCACGCTGCCCGAACCTGAAGTCGCGAAGGCCGAGGAAGTCGGACAAGCTCCCGGCGAGCTTGTCGTCACCCAACGCAAAGGCCCGTTGAAAGGCGGCTTTGATCGTCCTACCGGCGGCGAAGGGGTTGGGCTGAACTGGTAATTGCGGAGACGAACGGGCAGGCGGATTTTGTAGGATGGACGTCCTCGTCCGTCCGAGGCAGATTTCCCGATTAAGCCACGCCGCGATTCGCTTCGCCTGACGACGAATTGCTGTCGCGATCAACGGCGTCCTTGCTGATGTGCCCGTCGTCGCTGACATCTTCGAAACGGACGGACACTCGTCGCGAGACGCCTGACTCTTGCATCGTGACACCGTACAACGTCGTGGCGGCGGTCATCGTCTTCTTGGAGTGCGTGACGATGATGAACTTGGTCCAATCCAAGAAACCTCGCAGCACGTCGACGAAGCGGCCGATATTCGCCTCGTCAAACGGGGCGTCCACCTCGTCCAGGACACAGAACGGTGAAGGGCGGTATTGAAAGATTGCCAACAGCAGCGCCACCGCCGTGAGCGCTTTCTCGCCACCGCTCAGCAGCGAGTTGTTGAACGACGGCTTTCCGGGCGGAGTCGCGATGATGTCGACGCCCGCTTCCAGCGGATCGACACCTTCCTCCAAGACGAGATCCGCCCGGCCGCCGCCAAACGCCTTGCGGTACAGCACTTGGAAGTTCTGGCGAATGGCCTCGAGCGTTTCCTCGAACAGTCGCCGGCTGTCAACGTCAATCTTTTGGATGATCCGTTCGAGCGAATCCTTGGCCTGGACGAGATCATTGTACTGGCCCGACAGCGAGGTGAAACGAGTCTCCAGATCGTCCAGTTCGTTCAACGCCTCCATGTTCACGGCACCAATATTGTTGAGCTTGCGACGCAATTCGTCGATCTCCGCTTCGACCTCTTCGCGTTCCTGTTGCTCTTCCTCCGTCTGTCCGTTGCCAACCTCGGCGAGTTCAATTCCGTAGTCGTCGCGAATGCGGTCGGCGAGCGTCCGTCGTTCGTGTTGCAAATTGCCGACGGCGAGTTCCTTCTTGTGCAGTTGTTCCTCGAGCGTTTGGGCTTTGCGCCGCAGGGCTTGCAGCGAAGACGCCAGCTCGCGTTTCTCGACCTGCAATCGTTCCCGTTCCGCCGCTCTGGCGGTGATCTCGGCTTCGATCAGCTCCTTGCGCAGATACAGTTCCGCCAATTCCGAGGTCGCACGGAGAATCTCACGTCGCGTTTCGAGGAGTCGCTGTGAACTTTCGGCAAGCTGACTCCGTGAATCATCAATCGCCCGTGTTCTTTCGCGCCGATCCTCTTCGAATTGAGTCATGCGAGCTTGGAGGCTTTCCAGCCGCTGCTCACTCTTGGCGAGTTCTACTTTCGCCGTCGTCGCTTCGCGGGCGTGTTCTTCCCGCTTTTGCTGCAGCTCATCCAAGCGGCTCTCGACCGATCGAAATGCCGCTTCGGCGGTCGAGACAAGTTTTTCCAGCTTCACCATCTCTGCCCGATCGGCCTCCAGATCCTTGTCGATCGCGTCCTGTTCGGCGCGCGAAGCCGCCGCCTCTTCCGTCAGCGTCGCTTGCTCTCGATTCAAGTTCTCCAACCGCTCGCGCAGCGACCGCGTTTGCGCCTGTGCTTCGACAAACGACGTGTTGACTTCCCCGAATTCCGCGTCGAGCTGTGTGACAGCCGTGTCTTGAGACTTGACGCTGTCAGTCAACGAAGTGACTTCACCAACGGCCTCCTCAAGCTGCGAACGCAGGGATTCAACTTGTTCATGGAGATGCCGAAGTTCGCTGCGCCGCGAAACTAGTCCCATCGCCGAGAGCTTGGGACCGATGATGATCGCTCCGTCCGGCTCGACCAAATCACCGTGGCTGGTCACAAACCGGCATCCACGCCCGGCGGTCGCGCTCAGTGCTAAAGCGATCGACAGCGACTCGACAAACCACGTGTCGCCGAGCAGTCGTTGCTTGACCGGTTCAAACTGCGTGCTGCATGTTACCAATTGATCGGCGCGGCCGATCACCCCTGACCGACCGGCCAGGTTCACTCGATGGCGATCATCGGGAGCGGCCTTCAGTTGCATGAAACCGACCCGGCCTGCTGGTCGATAACGGCCGCTTTGGATTTCTTCGAACAACGAATCACCCGCCACGACGAGATGCTGAGCACGCTCGCCCAACGCGACATCCACCAACGGAGCGATGTCGACAGAAACCTGGAGCAAGTCGGCGACGAGACCTTGCACATCGGCGAGCGGCCCGTCGGTGGCATCGCCCGCGGCAACGAGCACGTCGCGGACGCCGGCGTTCAGACCCTCGCGGCTCTCTTCCAATTCTTCCAACACCAAAGCCCGCTCACGAACCGTACTTTGGCGGTGCTGAAGTTCGTGCAGCGCTTCTTGTTTCGTGGCAAGGTCATCGCGCAGCGAAACGAGATTCGCACGCGCCGCTTCCAGAGCCGATCGCTTGATCGTAAGATCTCGCGCCAGCGTCTCCTCCGCCGTGGTCGCCGCCTGCAACTCCTCAGAACAAGCTCGCGCGACCGCTCCCAGTTCCTGCAACCGTTTTCGAGTGCGCTCTTCAATGGTTCGGGCCGAATCCAACTGCGACTCGCGGGTGCTGATGCGACTGCCAAGCATCGATACACCATTGATACCGTCCGCCTGCTCCGCTCGCCGCAATTCGCGTTCGATCCGCAGAGCATCCAGCCGCGCCGTTACTTCGGCAAACGCACGCTCATGACTGGTGACGCGGATGTGGATCTGGTCGTAGGCATCTTTCGCGTCGCGGAGCCCCTCGGTGGTTTGGCGAAGCCGTGTTTGCAGGTCTCCCGCGCGGCCGGTCATGGCGGCGAGTTGGCGACGGTGGCGAGCCGCCGTGTCTTCGAGGTCTTGCATCGTGGCGCGCGACTGGTCGCTCGATGACTCTCGAACGGCGATTTGTTCGCGATTGCGGGCGAGGTGATTCTCGCTGACACGAGTCATCTCGACGGCGTTCGTGATTTCGACTTCCTGTTCCAGCGAGCGGGCATCCAGAGCTTCCAGCCCGGCCGCGGTTGCGGCAGATTCGTCACGCAACCGCTGCTGCTCCGCTTCGACCTGCCGGACCTCTCGTGACAGACGCCACCAATCGGTCATGCCAACTTGGGTCCGGAGTTGTTGCAGACGCCCGGAATACTCGCGATAGCGGCGCGCCTTGGAGGCCTGCGACCGCACGCTCCGCAATCGACTGTCGACTTCTTCGACGATGTCCGACAAACGGAGCAAGTTTTGTTCGACGCGCCCGAGACGGCGTTGGGCTTCGATCTTCTTGGCCTTGAAGCGGCTGATACCGGCAGCTTCTTCGAACATTGCGCGGCGGTCCTTCGCCGAAGCCTGCAACATCCGCTCGACTTTGCCTTGTTCGATCAGGCTGTAAGCGTCTGTTCCGACACCCGTCCCGCGAAACAAATCGCGGATGTCTTTCAAGCGACAAGGCTGGCCGTTGATCAGGTACTCGCTCTCGCCGCTCCGGTAAACGCGACGCGCGACGTGAACTTCCTGGGCTTCGATCGGCAAGCGGTTCTCGCTGTTGTCGAAGATAATGGTGGCTTCAGCGGCGTTGAGCATCTTCCGGCCGCCCTCGGCCGATCCCTTGAAGATCACGTCCGACATGTCTTTGCCGCGCAATGCCTTGGCGCTTTGCGCGCCGAGGACCCACTTCATGGCGTCGACGATATTCGACTTGCCCGATCCGTTCGGTCCGACAACGACCGTGATGCCCGGCGGAAACTCAAAGCGAGTCTTGTCGGCGAAGCTTTTGAAGCCGATAAGTTCGAGTGCTTTGAGCATGGAAGCCGTTAACGGGGAGGGGAGTAGCGGAGAGCCAAGTGCGGAGAGCGGAGAGCAAATCTGCGAGGTGTTGCGAAGAATCAATCACCAGTCGAGCTTCGTCTGGCTCTTTGCTTTCCGCACTTCGCTCTCCGCGCTGTTAAAACCAGCTCTTCATTCTAGCAAACCAGCCTTCCTCCGTCCGCACCGGAGCTTCAATATTCGGATCATCGAGCAGATCGTCTGTCGCCTGATCCGATCGCTCTTTGTCCAGTTTATCCTCGAACATGGCCGGGATTTGATTCGTCACATGATAGCGGCTTTCGGATTCGGCGGCTCCGTCCTCGCGATGATACGAGCGAGTTGGCGAAGGCAATGCGCCGACCTCGACCCGTGCGTCGAGATAGCCGCCGCTCTTGGCCGACTGAAGCGCCATCAGCACCTCCTGATAACCGCCTCCCAATTCAACGATGGCGTGGACGAGGTCGTCGACTGTCGGCGAGCAGAAGACGCTTTCCGTTTCTTTGCCCGGCTTGAATGAACTGACTTTCAGCTTTTCACGGTCAACTGCTTTGATCATGATTTCCTTGCCCGCGAAAAGAAAGGCCGGCGGATCGATGCGTTGATCCTGACCGAAGACGACGATTTCCGGACGCCTTGATTTGGCGAAATGGATCACGGGATCGGCCTTCGTGCCGATCGTGTGGTATCCAAAACTCTTGCCCAGCACTTGACCGCTGACGAGCGGATCGCTCGGGTCGCTCACGCGCAGCGCTCGGAACGCGCCATAGCGAGTCTCGGCACTGGGTGAGTCGAGCAACTTGACGAGTGCGTCCTGTGCGGCTGGCTGCTCCATTACCGCGAGCGCCGTCATGGCTCGCCACCGGAACGCCCTTTCGTTGCTCGCCGCCTCATAGAGCGGTTCGGCGGCACTCGGTTCATCCAAGTAGGCCAGCGCCTCCGCCGCGTAGAAGCTGATCTCTGGATCGGCGGAAGCGGCCCCTTTGCGCAAGATTGGGACCGCATCTTGCCCAATCGCTTCCAGGCGAATCGCCGCGCGCTGAGCCGTGATCGGCTCGTGCAACATTCGATCGAGCTTAAGCAGGCGTGCGGCCCGTTCGGCCGGCGTCTCGCCGACCGCGATATTGAGAACGACAAACTTGTACCGGTCGAAGTTGTGCTTGTAGCGGTGATGCAAGGCGAGTTCAACTTGATTGTCACGCAGCGGCTTCGCCACGCCGGCTTGTTCTCCACGATCGAAATGATGAAAGCGTTCATTGATCGCCGAGCCGATCATCGCGCTCGTGCGAACCGAGCTGTGTTCGTCGAAGATGCCGAGGCCAAACTGGCGTGGCTGCATGACCACGCCGCCGCCGATCACTCGTCCACGCTGCTCATTAACTTCGTCGCCTGACGTATCGAATAACGCATCGACGAGGACTTCGCCTTGCCCGATTGCCGCCACGTTACCGGAATGAAGCGACTTGTCGATGATCATCACTTGCCGCATGCGGCCTGGCATGACCCAACCGCCCCGGAGCGATTCGGTCCGCGAACGTGGGGGTACGCTCACTTGGAGGTCGAAGGTGTCACCTTTCTGCGCTCCCGGTGGAATGTAGCCGCCGACCATCGCCATCGCGGTATCTTTCGACGCCAACGCCTCGCGGGAACCACGGACTTCGTGTGTCTGCATCTCTTTCTTCAGTTGGTCCAACAGGGGCGAGGGGGGAGGATTGCTCCCGGTTTCATTCAGTTGAGTGGTGAGGACAACTCCTTCAACCTTCAACCACCGGTCTCCCCACGGCGCAGCGAGATCACCGACAAACTTGGTCTCCGATTCTTCTTCGACTAGTTTTTCAAACTCGCCGACATCGGGACTTTGTGCGAGAAACAGGGGCGAGTTGCACCCGTTTGCACAAAAAACGAAGAGAGAGAGCCACGCTAGCCGGTGTCGAGACGTGCCGGAATGCGACATCGTGTCGCTCCATTTTGACGAGGAAGTTTGCCGAAAGACGAGATTTGCGCACCCCAACCGAAATGGTCGGGCTGCGGACAATAGTCGGCGAAGTGATGAAGGTCAAGATCGACCGTGCTAGCAGCGGCCAATTGCCAATCACCAAATCCACATCAGTATCGCACGATGCACCAAAGTGCCCAAAGCCCGTCGCGCCAACCGATTTTTTTCCCTTCGGCATAGGATCGCCGGGCATAGCGGATTGGCCGTTCGTGAAATCGGATGTCGCGGTCCTTCAGCAATCGAGCCGTCATCTCCAATTCGATGCCGAATCGCTTTTCGCGCAGCTTCGGTGCGACTTCCTGAATCAATTCGCGGCGAAAAAGCTTGTAACACGTTTCGACGTCCGTGAACCGATGGCCATGAAACACATTGAACAAGTTCGTGATCAGTTTGTTCGCGGCGAGATGCCAGAGCGGCGAAACCGCTCGGTCAGGGCCGCTGAAGCGACTGCCATACACGACGTCAGCGCTGTCATCAAGAATCGGTTGGAGCAGAAGCCTGAGATCCTGCGGATCATATTCCATGTCTGCGTCTTGCACGACAACGATGTCGCCGGTTGCTTCGAGAAATCCCGTTCGCAAGGCCGCTCCCTTGCCTTGGTTCTTCTCATGAAAGACGGCCTTCAGATCTTGCTCCGATGCCAGTCGTTCGAGAACTTCTCGCGTTCCATCCTGGCTGCCGTCGTCGACACAGATCAATTCCATCGGCAGGTGCGTTTCGCGGACACGGGCAATCACCTTCTCCAGCGTCTGGGCTTCGTTGTAGACCGGAATGACAACCGATAAGACGAAGTCCGCTGGTAACGCGTAGATCCCCAATCGGCGACAAGCGTCCCGCCCGATCAACCGCTCGAGCAGTTCAACTCGCTCGCTCGATATTCCTTCGACCTCTTGTGTCTGTAGCTCATCCGCGAGGCGCAAGACGACGTCTCGCAGTGTCTCAGAAGACAAGTCATCTTTGGAAGAGAAAGAGTCCATGAAGGATTGGTTTCCAACCTTGGCACATCGCGGGCGAGATCAAGCAAGTCTTCCATACTACGTTGCGTGAGACGCTCGGTTCAAGGAGTTGGAGCGATCCGTCACACGGTTGTTCAAACGATGGCCGGCATAATCGGAACAACCGTCCGACAAGTCAAAGGATGAACTCGGCTTGATTGCCGTGAACGTCGATTGCCGTGAGCGGGTTACTCGGGGTGGTGCGAATTGCGACCAGATTGCAATAGCAAAAATGGAGTTCAGCACGAAACTTTGTGACCAGAAAAAAAGTCGTCGATGAGTTGCTTGACAAGACGCGTTGAGTCGTCACAATACGTTCTCTGTTGTTAAACGGAACTTCGCAATTCTCCTCGCCGCGTATGAGTTGATACGAGGCGAAATGCGACTGAAACTGTTGAATCGGTCGCGATAGATTCAAAATGCAATCGGTAGCTGCTGCGCTCGTCGCGTTTGCGTGCTGTGTTGCGCTGTGTCTCGCGAAGCTCCGTGTTGATCGAACTTCTGCAAGCCGAGAACCAGCCTCAAACAGCTAGATGAATAACGCGGGGGGAGGTGCCCGAATGGAGCGAAAGCCGGCGGTTTCGGCCGTGGTTTGGAAGTCCTCCCCGAGTTTTTTTGAGTCGCCTACGCACGGAGCGCGTTGGGCTCACAATGGCGGCGACGTGGAACAGGAGATTCCTCGTCGCCGCTTTTTGTTGTGTATTGCCGCTTTTTGTTGAGTATTGCCGCTTTTTGTTGAGTAAGAACGTGGCAGAGTGCCTGATCAGCATTGGCTCAAACCTCGGCGACCGTTCGCTTGCCATCGATTCGGCGCTCACCGCACTAAGGACGCACCCGGCGATCTTGCTACGACGGGTGAGCAGTTTTCACATGACGCAGCCAATTGGTGGTCCGGCTGGACAGGGCGAGTTCGTCAATGCGGCCGCACTTGTCGAAACTTCGCTCTCGCCGCTTGAGTTTTTGAGCGAATTACAGACTTTGGAAACGCAAGCTGGACGTACGAGAGATGCTCGCTGGGGGCCCCGGTCGTTGGATCTCGACCTGCTTTTGTACGACGCTTTGGTGATGAATGACGAGCAACTCGTGCTGCCACATCCGCGCATGGCGTTTCGAAGATTCGTCCTTGCACCCGCCGCCGAGATCGCACCAGAGATGACGCATCCTCTGCTCGGTCGTGGCATCCTGCAACTGTTGGAGCATCTTGACCACGCTCTGAATTATGTCGCCATCGCCGGCATCCCGGGTGTTGGGAAAACTCAACTCGTGAAAGCGGTTGCATTACACTCCGGCGCGGTGCCTCTTTTTGACGTGCAACCGGCCGCTCGGCCTTTCGACTCCTCGCCTAGTCCGTCGCTAGCGGCGGAGCTAAAATTCTTAAGCGATCGTCGCGACATGATTCAAGACATTGTGTTCTTGCGGAACGAGCAGTACGCGATTAGCGATTTCTGGTTAGGTCAGTCTCTTGCTTACGCTGGGCAGTTGCCGCTAGAAGATTACAAAGAAGTTGAAATTGAAGTCTCATTGCTGGAAGGTTGCCAGGAGATCGTTTCACCCAAATTGATTGTTCTTGTTGAAGCGACTTTCGACGACTCGCTTCGTGACAAGCAAACGGAATCGCTCCTTGCGATTCAACGGAACCTCGGCCAACAACTGCTTGAGCCGGGCCAGCCGCCGATGTTGCGATTAGACGCGGCAAACCGTTCCTGGAACGAAATGGAGATCATTGCGGCAATCCAAGCTATGTAGCAGTCACTCGCATTATGTCCGAAGAAACAATTCACATCGCGAGAACACGAGCCGAAGTGCAACACTGCATTCAGGCGGCGCGTGAGGGTGGCAAACGCCTGGGGCTTGTCCCCACGATGGGAGCCCTTCACGAAGGGCATCTGAGTCTAGTTCGCGCCGCGCAGCGAAGCTGTGACTTCGTCGTTGTCACCATCTTTGTGAATCCCGCACAATTCAGTCCGACCGAAGACTTCAGCAAGTACCCGCGGACGATCGACGCGGATCTGGAAGCTTTACGCGATCTTGGGGTCGACCTTGTCTTCATGCCGGATCGGGAAGAGCTTTATCCCGGCGGATTCTCAACTTATGTGCTGCCTCCGGCGGTGGCTGATCCGTTTGAGGGGCAGGTTCGTCCTGGACACTTTCGTGGCGTGGCGACCATCATTTTGAAACTGTTCCATCTGCTTCCTACCGATGTGGCGTTCTTTGGGCAAAAGGATTATCAGCAGTGCCAAGTGATTCGCCAGATGGTCGAAGACTTGAACGTGCCGATCGAGATTCAAGCCTGCCCGATCATCCGCGAACCGGATGGGCTTGCCATGAGTTCGAGAAATCGATATCTCAGTCCAGACGAACGCAGGCGAGCCGTCTCGTTGTCCGCGGCGGTGGGCGAAGCGGTTCGGCAGGTCCAAGCAGGAACGACGGAGACTTCCGTTATCACGGAGCGTATGCACGACATACTTCGCAAAGCCGGGGTGACGAAGGTCGACTACGCGGCCATCGCGGATGCGACTACGCTTGAAGTAATCAATCGAATCGATCGCCCCGCCGTCGCGTTGATCGCCGCCTATGTGGGGGCCACTCGCCTGATCGATAACGCTTTGCTCACTGCCGAATAGAGGCCGAAAGTCGCCGGATGCGTCAGACCCTGTTTTATATTCCGCATGAAGTATTGGGCGTTCCCGTCTTCGGGCTGGGCTGGGCTCTTGGGCTCTGGTTGGCGTTCAGCGTCATCTTGTTGATCGTATTGAGCCGCCAGCGCGGATGGACGGCGGAGATTGCCGGGAACTTGCCACTATTGGCCATCTTCGGGATTGCACTGTACGCGATACTCCCGATGCTCGAAGTTCGCCCGCCGGGATTGGAACCGCTCGGATTGCCGATCCGCGGCTACGGCATGTTCGTTCTAGCTGGGATCGTCGCAGGCATGTCGCTCAGCATTTATCGGGCAACGCAGATGGGAATCGACCCGGAGCTGATCTACTCGCTGGCCTTTTGGATGTTCGCGATCGCAATCGCAGGAGCAAGATTGTTTTATGTGATTCAGAAGTGGAGTGAATTCAAACGCGAGACGCTCGTCGAAACGGTCGGTGCGATCATGAAGTTCACCGAGGGCGGTCTTGTGGTCTATGGTTCGGTGATTGGAGGCATTCTCGCGCTGTACTTGTTCTCGCGTCGGCGGCAAATCTCGATGTTTGAACTCGGCGACGTCATCGCCCCAGGAATGGCGATCGGCTTGGCCTTCGGGCGAATTGGTTGTTTGATGAATGGATGTTGTTACGGCGGGGTCTGCGACGGGTGGCCGCTGGCAATTACCTTTCCCAAATACTCGTCTGACCAACTCGAACAGCTCAGCCCTCCGTACGCGCATCAGTACAGCCTCGGCCTGGTTAGCGGCGAGTTGTACGGGTTTCAACTGGGCGTGGATAGTCACGGTAAGCCGACCGTAAACACGGTTACTCGAGGCAGTGCCGCAGAGCAAGCCGGACTGCGGGCAGGCGTAACGATCGCGATGATCAATGGCACCATCGTCTCGACTCTTAGCGATGCACGACAGATGTTGCTCCGGGGTCGACCCCAGATTCAGATTGTCACCACCGACGACGATTCGATCTCGTGGCATGTCGACACAATACCAACGCACAGCCAGCCCGTGCATCCGACGCAGATCTATAGTTCGATTAACGCCGCCCTCTTGTGCCTGGTCGTCTGGTTTGCCTACCCCTTTCGACGAAGGCACGGCGATATATTGCTGTTGCTGTTCGGCCTTTATTCGATCACACGCTTTCTGCTCGAAGCGATTCGTACCGACGAGGGTGGGCAACTCGGGACGAGCTTCACGATTTCGCAACTTGTCAGCCTCGGCGTGCTCGCCCTTTGCGTTGGCTTGTGGCTGGTCCTGTTGCGGCAACCGCGAATCGATACCCCATCGTCCGTGGCTGCGGCGGCGTGATGCAGCAGTGGGGAAAGAAGCTGCTGGCATCCGAGATGTTTGATGGCCTTGTCGCAGGAACGGCAATACCCCGACAGCCTTGGAAGGCCATCGTACGGATTCATTTGCCGCGCAAATGGCCGCGCCCTTGAAAAGAGCTGCGTCCCCTGGTATGTCCCCGAAACTGTTGAAAACAAACAAGAGGACCATCCAAACGCTCTATTGGAGGAATTTTCCCAACCTTCAGTCAGGAGACTTTCGAATGGTTACAGGAAGCAAGAAGCGGAAATCCACGGGCTCGAAAAAACGATTTATCGGCAAGCCCACCGGCCAGATTCAAGAACGCGTTCAAGCCGCCGGTCCAGAACACTTCGGTATCGTTGCCGTTGACTGCGCCAAACGACGATCCAAATGGATGCTGTGCAACTTCTATGGCAAGGTCATCATCGAGCCGACG